>NZ_SDLS01000060.1:0-18092 GCF_004522315.1 Amycolatopsis sp. CFH S0740
AAATCATCCGTGGCTTACACGGAAATCATGACAGAGCCGAAGCCAGCTTGCCCGGTCGAAGGGCCGGTCGTCCCGGTTCAGCGGAATGCCGGAGCGGGCCGTCGTACGGCGAGGGCGGCACCTCGCAAGCGCCCCCAGCGCTCAACCCCGCGGCGAGCTCGAATCGTCATGCGGTTCGTGGTGCCCGGTCATGACCGGGCACCACGAACAAGACCGATTCAGTCGCGCCGCCGATCCCTCCCCAACACCGCCAACCGCACCGTGCACGGACACCAAGCAAGCATTTGTCCGTCACATCCAACGTGTGAATCCCGTGCCCGCAACCGAAACCCTCTCACTCACCGGAACCCGACACTCCCAGATGACCACCCGTCCCATCCCTCTCCCCGCAAGCCGAACGAGCCGGAAACCTCTCTGCCACCACGGCTTTCCCCGCCAGGATCCCCGTCCGAAGACGACGAACCCGCGCCCTGTACCGGAAATGCCCGCCCGCCGTGCCCCAGGGTCCCTCCCCACCGTGCGAAGCCGACCAGTTACGGTGGCGCGCGTGTCCTCGTTCCGTCCGGTGAGTGTGTCTTCGGGGAACCGGCGGATCAGCTGGGACCTCGTGCGCGGCGGGTGCGTCGTGCTGGTGCTGCTGTACCACGCGACCTTCATGAGCGTCGTCGTGCATCCCGAGCTCGGGCCGCGGCGGTTCGTGTTCCCGCATCAGATCGGGGCGAGCCTGCTGCTCGTGATTTCCGCGTACTTCGCCGCCGTCACGATCGGGCGCGGGTCTCTCGGCCGGTACTGGTGGGGGCGGATCGCGCGGTTGCTGCCGCCGTTTCTCGCCGCCGTCGTGGCGATCTACTTCGCGCTGCGGTACCTGTCGCCGCCCGGCTGGTTCAGCCCGCGGTTCGGCGACCTCGTCGGCAACCTGCTGATGCTCTGGAACTGGAAGCCCGCCGTCTACCCCTTCCTCGACGGTTCCCACTGGACGATTCCCCTCCAGCTCATGGCGTTCACCGTCGCCGCGCTGCTCTATCGCGGCAGCTGGGGGCACGGCCGCAAGTTCCGCGTCGTCATGTGGGCCGCCCTGCTCGTCCCGCTCGCGCAGTGGCCGCTGCGTATCTCCGGTCCGCCCGAGTGGTACCGGGTCATTGTCGACGGCTTCGGCTTCCACCGCTGGCACCTGTTCGTCGCCGGCATCGCGGTCTGGCTCTGGACGAAGAAACGCGTGTCCACGACCGAATTCGTGCTGCTGGAAGTCCTGTGCGTCACCGCGCACGCCCTGCACGGCGCGGCCGTCACCCCGGCCGGGATCGACGTCGAATGGGGTTCGACGCTCGGCATCGCGACCGGGATCGCGGTGATCTCGCTGGCCGCGGCGGGCCCGGACTGGAACCGGTTCCTCCCGGCGTTCGCCCAGCGCGCGATCACCTGGTTCGCCGGCATCTCCTACGGCGTCTTCCTGATCCACCAGGCCATCGGCTACCTCGTGCTGCACTGGCTGTCCGGCTTCGGCGTCGACCCGCTGCTGCAGACCGCCGCCATGATCACCACCGGCGTCGTCCTCGGCTGGGCCCTCACCCGCCTGGTCGAACGCCCTGTTCACCGCTTCCTCATGCGCGGCTACGACACCTGGACCGCCCGGCGACGCCCCGGCGACGAACCGGTCCCGGTCACCGCGGGCAAGCCCGGCTGACCCCGCGCCGGATCAGTTCCGCGGGCTCGGCCCGGCGTCCGGCACCCCGGCATAGTCGGGCAGCTCGACGCCGTTGATCGCGCGATCGATCAGCGCGGTCAGCGCCTCCATGTCCGGCTCCGGGGCCGGTTCGGCGTCCGGCCGCGGGACGGCGCGGCTCTCCGCGTGCAACCGCCCGATCTCCTGGTTGGCCTCGACGAACGAGCGCATCCGGGCCTCGTAGCCGGCGAACCCGGCCCCAGGATCCCACTGGGCGGCAGCCAGTTCTCCGGCGAGCAGATAGGCGCCGACCAACGCCAGCCCCGTGCCCGCCCCGGACATCGGCGACGAGCTGTACGCCGCGTCGCCGATCAGCCCTACGCGGCCTTTCGACCAGCGGTCCATTACCACCTGGGCGACCTGGTCGAGGTAGAAGTCCGGGGTGTCGTCCAGGTGCGCGAGGATGCGCGGCGCGAGCCAGCCCAGCCCGGCCGTCTGCTCGCGCAGCAGGCGTTTCTGCCCCTCGACGTCGCGGTAGTCGACCTCGAATCCGGCCGCGGGGAAGGTGAACATGGCCATCGCCCTCGTGGCGTCCCGGATCGGCCGCAGACCGACGGCCCGCGCGGACTCCTGGTCCTGGTACTCGATGAACCAGCGGTCCAGCCCGAACTCGTTGGGCACGCTGTAGAAGGCCAGCACGAGCCCGAGATGCCGGACGAACTTCTCGCGCGGCCCGAACACCGCCGCGCGCAGTGCCGAGTGCAGCCCGTCCGCCCCGATCACCAGGTCGAAGCGCCGCTGCCCGCCGCTCGCGAAGGTGACGTCGACGCCGTCCGCGCCCTGGACGAGATCGGCGATCCGGTCGCCGAAGACGTACTCGACGCCGGCGCGGGTGTCGTCGTAAAGGACCTGGGACAGGTCTCCGCGCAGGATCTCGATTTCCGCGATGTACCCGTCGCCGCCGTCGTCGTCGGCGCGGTAGGTTTCCAGCACCTTCCCGTCGACGTCCACGGTGTGCGCACCCGCGGTGTCCGTGCGGGCCGCGCGCACCGCCTCATCCAGCCCCATCCGCCGGATGACCTCCTTGGCCACCCCGCGCGCATCGACCGCCTGACCGCCGGGACGCAAGCCAGGAGCCCGCTCCACCACGGTCACCTCGGCTCCCCGCCGACGCAGCCAATGGGCCAACGCAGGCCCCGCGACACTCGCTCCGGCCACCAACACCCTGCTACCGCTCACCGCGGCCCCCATCGCCTCCGGATGACGGTGTGGAGTCTACGGCGAGAGACGCCCGCGCAGGCGCTCCGCAGTCATCGAGGGCGGGCGGCCGGGGTGCCGCGATCGAGGGGCGACACGGGGTTGCCAGGCCGCGAAGCTGTCAACCCGCGAAGTTGCCAGGCGGCGACGGCTCCAGGCTGCGACGGCGCGAGCCCGCAGAGGTGCCAGGCCGCAAAGACACCAGGCGGCCAAGGCACCAACCCTCGAAGTCACCAGCCCCGCCAAGGAACCAACCCGAGAAGGTGTCAGCCTGCCGAGGTGCCAGCCCACGGCGGCATCAACCCGGCTATCAGCTCGCGAACCCCACGCCCCTACAACGCGAACGCGATGCCCCGCACCACCAGCGCCGCGAAGAACACCACCGTGAACGCCAGGTCGAACCCGACCCCGCCCGCCCGTACCGGCGGCAGCACCCGGCGCACCGGGGCGATCACCGGTTCGGTGGCCCGGTGGCTGATCCGGCGAACCTGGCCGAGCCACGCGGGCCCGGTCGCGACCAGGCGGGTCCAGTCCAGGACCATCCGCACCACCAGCACCACGATGAACACGGTCAGGACGTACCCGACCAGGGTCCCGATCAGGCTCATCGCACACCTCGCGTCTCCGGCAACGTTCTCACCCCTTCCAACGTCCGGCGGTCCCGCGAAGTGTCCGGTTCACCGGATTTCTCAGCCGATTGCCAGGATCCGCCCGATCGGGTATCGAGGAGGGTTCCGGGGAAGGGAGCGGCGGGTGCGCAGTGCGGCGTGGTTCGGGGCGTCCGGCCGGGCGGGGATGATCCACCGCTCGTGGATGCGGTCCCAGGGCTTCGGCCCGGAGGTGTTCGACGGCAGGCCGGTGATCGGGATCGCGGTGAGCGCTTCCGAGCTGGCCCCGTGCAACGTCCACCTCGACCGGGTCGCCGAGGCGGTCAAGCGCGGCGTCTGGCAGGCGGGCGGCTTCCCGCTCGCGTTCCCCACGATGGCGACCGGCGAGACGCTCATGCGCCCCACCGCGATGCTCTACCGCAACCTGATGGCGATGGAGGTCGAGGAGCTGATCCGCGCCAACCCGCTCGACGGCGTCGTCCTGCTTTCCGGCTGCGACAAGACGACCCCGGCGATGCTGATGGGCGCGGCGAGCGTCGACCTGCCCGCGGTGATGGTCACCGGCGGCCCGATGCTCAACGGCAAGTTCCGCGGCGGCGACGTCGGCTCGGGCACGCACGTCTGGAAGTTCGAGGAGGAGCGCAAAGCCGGCCGGATGACCGAGGAGGAGTGCTTCTTCGCCGAAGGCTGCATGGCCCGCTCGAACGGCCACTGCATGACCATGGGCACCGCCTCGACGATGGCCTGTCTCGCCGAAGCGCTCGGCATGCAGCTGCCCGGTTCGGCGACCTGGCCCGCGGTCGACGCGCGGCGGTTCGAGACCGCGCAGGCGGCCGGGCAGCGGATTGTCGCGATGGTGCGGGAAGACCTGCGCCCGTCCGGGATCCTGACTCGCGCGGCGTTCGAGAACGCGATCCGTGTCAACGCGGCGATCGGCGGGTCCACCAACGCGATCGTGCACCTTCTCGCGCTGGCCGGGCGCGTCGGTGTCCCGCTCGCGATGGGCGACTTCGACGAGCTGGGCCGAGCCGTCCCCACGTTGGTGAACCTGATGCCGTCGGGGAAGTTCCTGATGGAGGATTTCTGTTACGCGGGAGGGGTTCCCGTGGTGCTGACGAGGCTCGCCGAAGCCGGGCTGCTGCACACCGACGTCCGCACGGTCGCCGGAAAGACGAGAGAGCCCGCGGAGTGCTGGAACGACGAGGTGATCACGACTGTCGACGCGCCGTTCCAGCCGCCCGGCACCGGAACCGCTGTGCTCACCGGGAATCTCGCCCCGGAAGGCGCGGTGCTGAAGCAGTCGGCCGCGTCGCCGGCGCTGCTCGCGCACACCGGCCCGGCGCTGGTCTTCGACACGGCCGAGGACTACCACCGCGTCGCCGACGACCCGGACCTGCCGGTCACCCCTGAAACGATCCTCGTGATCCGCGGCGCGGGCCCGAAGGGCTACCCGGGCATGCCGGAGGTGGCGAACGTCCCGGTGCCGAAGAAGCTGATCGAACGGGGGATCACCGACGTGGTGCGGATCTGCGACGGCCGGATGTCCGGCACCGGCTACGGCACGGTCGTGCTGCACGTGAGCCCGGAATCGGCGGTCGGCGGCCCGCTCGCGCTGGTCCGCACCGGCGACCGGATCACGCTCGACACCCCGGCGCGCCGGCTGACCCTGCACGTGTCCGACGAGGAACTCGCCGACCGCCGCGCCGCGTGGACGCCGCCCGAAAGCCCATACCGCAGCGGGTACACCTGGCTTTACCGCGAGCACGTCACCCAGGCCCACCTCGGCGCGGACTTCGATTTCCTGCACGGCACCCGCGGTTCGGCCGTGCCGAGGGATTCGCACTGATGCGCCGCCTCCTGAAAACCGCCGCGGGCTGGCAGATCACCGACGGCGACTCCGCCGGCGCGCTCCCGCCCGGGACAACGCTCGGTTCGCTGCTGACCCTGTCTGCCGAAGACTTCGCCGAAGCGTTGGCAATCGAACTGACGCCGGGAGAACCGGGCGAGCCGCGAGCGCCGGTCGACGACGACACCGAGGTGTGGGCCGCCGGAGTCACCTACGAGGTGTCGCGCGAGGCGCGGATGGAGGAGAGCGGCGACGCGGACGTCTACGCGCGGGTGTACGAAGCGGAACGTCCGGAGCTGTTCTTCAAGAGCGTCGGGCGCCGCGTGCGCGGGCCGGGGGAGCCGATCGGCGTCCGCGAAGATTCCACTTGGGACGTTCCGGAACCCGAATTGGCGTTGGTGTGCAACGCGAATGCGGAGATCGTCGGCTACACGATCGTCAACGACGTGAGTTCGCGCAGCATCGAAGGCGAGAACCCGCTGTACCTGCCGCAGGCCAAGATGTACCGCGGCTCGTGCGCGGCCGGGCCGTGGATCGTGCCCGCGCAAGACATCCCGGATCCGTACGCGCTCGGCATCACCGTGTCGATCCACCGCGCCGGAGGGCTGCTCTGGGCAGGGGAGACGTCCACCGCGCGGCTGCACCGCCGGTTCACGGATCTGGTCGCGTGGCTCTATCGCGGCGACGTTTTCCCGCGCGGAGCCGTCCTGGCCACCGGTACATCCGCCGTTCCCGGCCCGGACGTCACGCTCGAGGCAGACGACGAGGTCGCCATCATGATCGAGGGCGTCGGCGCCCTCCGGAACCCGGTCCGGCGCGGCCGGTCCGCCTGACCTCCTCTTGACGCGGCCCGCGCGTTCGGCTATTCAATCTCAGTTCACATATCTGTGGAGTATTCATATTCTTGAACGGAGTTGCGGTGCTGCCTCCTTCCCGGTCTTCCCGTCCGCGTCGTCTCGCGGCGGTTCTCGCGACGGTCGCGGGGCTGCTCGCGTCCACTGCCGGAGCGGCGATCGCCGCGCCCGCGCCGAGGCCGTGTTCGTTCGTCTGCGTGCCGGACACTGTGGTGCTCGACGGCCTGCACCTAGCAGGCAACAAGATCGGCCTGATGGCCGGGAACCCGACGCTGCGCACGTCGCTGTCGAACCTGCTGAAGCAGGCCGACGACGCGCTGACCAAGGGCCCGTGGACGGTCGTCGACAAGGAGCGCGTCCCGCCGAGCGGCGACAAGCACGACTACCTCAGCCTCGCCCCGTACTACTGGCCGAGCCAGCCGAAAACGCCGGAAAACCCGCAGGGCTGCCCGTACGTCGACCGCGACGGCCAGGTCAACCCCGAGATGAAGAACGTGCCGGACAAGGCCGAGCGGCTCGTCGCGTTCAACTCGATCTACCAGCTTTCGCTCGCCTGGTACTACACCGGCAAGGCCGAGTACGCCCAGCGCGCCGCGCTCGACCTGCGCACCTGGTTCCTCGACGCGGCAACGAAAATGAACCCGAACCTGAATTTCGCGCAGGGCATCCCGTGCAAGACTGACGGGCGCGGGATCGGCATCATCGAGTTCTCCTACACCTTCACCCAGGTCCTCGACGCCGCGCGGATCCTCGAAGCCGGCGCGCCCGGCTGGACGAAGGCCGACGGCAAAGCGTTCCGCGGCTGGTCGGCCGACTTCCTGACCTGGTTGCGCACCAGCAAGAACGGCACCGACGAGGCGAAAGCGACCAACAACCACGGCACCTTCTACGACCTGCTGACCGCGGCGACCGCGAGCTACGTCGGCCAGCGCGACCTGGCCCGCACGATCGTCCGCGACTCCGGCAAGGCCCGGATCGACCACCAGATCGCCGCGGACGGCGGACAGCCCGAGGAATCCACCCGCACGCGGACGTACCACTACCACACGTTCAACCTGGTCGCGCTGACTCGCCTGGCGCAACTGGGCAAGCACCTGGGCGTCAACCTGTGGGCATATCGGAATCCGCAGGGCGGCAGCATTTTCGCCGCCGTCGACCACCTGCTCCCGGCGGCGACCGGGGCCGCGCCGTGGCCGTTGCCGGACATCCACTTCATCCAGTACGCCGCCCTCGACAGCGTGCACGCCGCCGCCGACGCGGGGGACTGGAAGGCCCGTGCCGCGGTCGGCCGCATCCCGGCCCCGCCCGGCGGCGACCTGTTCCCGGTGCGCCCGGCGGCCGAGCAGCTGGACGACGTTTCCACCACCTGAGCCCGCTTTTCACCCGGACGCGGCACCCGCCGCGTCCGGGTTCCCGGCGGCGGTCATGGAACGATTCAGAAGGACCGATTCGCCGGAACGGGAAAGGGAAACGCCGTGATCAAGACCAGCCGGAGCAACGGCTCCGGGGCCCGGCGGGTGACGTTCGTCCTGCCGCTCGACACCCCGCCCGGCCCGGTGAGCGTGGTCGGCGACTTCAACGACTGGCAGCCCGGACGCCACGAACTCCGCAAACGCTCGAACGGCACGCGCTCGGCCGCGGTGGAAGTCCCGCCGGGCGCCCGGATCCGCTTCCGCTACCTGGCAGACGGCGGCCGCTGGCTGGACGACCCGGACGCCACTGCCCGCGACGGGCGGGATTGCCTGTACGTCGCGGATTGACCCGGCCCGCGGGGCGCGGTCGGTTGCGGCGAATGCGGCTCGGTTCCCGCGAAGGGGCGGGGGATCGCACTCTGCTTGCCGGACGGGGTTGCTTGTACGTCGCGGGCTGATTCGGCCTGCGTGGCGGGCGCGGGGGTTGCTGCGAATGCGGTCGGCTCCCGCGAACGGGGTGGGGGCCGCGCTCTGCTCGGCGAACGGGGCTGCCTGTACATCGCGGACTGGCCCGGTCTGTGCGGCGGGGCGCGGGCGGTTGCGGCGAATGCGGCTCGGCTCCCGCGAACGGGGCGGGGAATCACGCCCTGCTCGGTGAGCAGCCGAAGGTTGCTTCGCGCGTGGGGCGATTCCTCGGCGCCGGACAAGGTTCCCAGCGGTGAACGCTCGTTCCGGAGCGACGTTTCCCCGGGGCGACCTTTGCCCCCGGGGGAGCGACGCTGTGACGCGTGCCCCGGCGAGTGGCTCGTGCGGCGCGCATCAGGCGAACGCCTGAGCAGCCCCCGGCAAGGCTGGGCCCGCAGCGATGGCCCCAACGAAAGTTATGCGGCGATCCTCGCGTGCGTCTCACGCGCGTTTAAGCCGGTGAGAACCAGCACCCCCAAGCACGAACCCTGAGCCGCACCTCACCCCGCCCTAGTTTTGGAGCATCCGCTCCATTACCATCCACCCATGCCCCGCCCCCGGATCCACGATCCCGAGCTGATCCTCGACACCGCCGAGCGCCTCATCGCCGACCTCGGTCCCGAGGCGCTCACCGTCCGGCGGCTCGCGCTGGAGGCAGGCGTCCCGAACAGCACGATCTACCACGCCTTCACCAATCTCCCCGCCCTGATCGGCCGGACCTGGCTCCGCGCCGCCACCTTCTTCCTCGACGAACAAGAACGGCTGGTCGACGAAGCCGCCGACCCGATCGAAGCAGTGGTCGCAGCGGCCGACACCCCAGCCGTAGTAGCCGACGCACGACCGGACGCCGCGCGGATGATGATCGCCGTCCCCTCGAAGCGCGTGCTGGGGCCGCAGCTTCCGGACGACGTAGCGGAAGCCTTGCACGCCTTGGACAAACGCCTCGTCCGCCTCTTGGTCCGCCTCGCCCGCCAGCTCTGGAACCGCGGCGACGGGCAAGCCGTAGAAGTCATCACCGCCTGCGTCGTGGACCTCCCGACGGCCCTGCTCCGCCGCGAACTCGCCACCGGTCCCGCCAGCAGGGAAAGCCGGGAACGGCTGGCCGCGGCGGTCCGCGCGATCCTCGCACTCCAACCCCCGGAAAAGTCCAGAAAGGACTGAAATGCCCACCCTCACCACCACCGGCGCCGTCCACGTTCTCGACTTCGGCGCCGACGAAAACCGTTTCGCCCCAACGTGGCTGGAGGAAGTCCACGCGCACCTCGACACGGTCACCGCGGGCAAGGAACCCGCCGCGCTCGTCACGATCGGCAGCGGCAAGTACTACTCCAACGGCCTCGACCTCGACTGGCTCACCAGCCACCCCGGCGACGCGGGCAAATACGTGACCAGCATCCACGAACTCCTCGCCCGCGTGCTCGCCCTCCCGGTCCCGACGATCGCGGCGGTCAACGGGCACGCTTTCGGCGGTGGCGCGATGCTCGCGATGGCTCACGATTTCCGCGTCATGCGCGAGGACCGCGGCTACTTCTGCTTCCCCGAGGCCGACATCAACCTCCCCTTCACGCCAGGGATGGCCGCGCTCGTCCAGGCGAAGCTCACCCCGGCCGCCGCAGTCGCGTCGATGACCACTGGGAGCCGGTTCGGCGGTCCGCAAGCGAAGGCGCTCGGCCTGGTCGACGCGACCGCCGCGCTGGACGACCTGCGGACGGCCGCGGTCGACCGGGTCGCTCCGCTCGCGGGCAAGGACCGCGGCACGCTCGGGGCGATCAAGTCCACTATGTTCGGTCCGGCGCTGACCGCGTTGCGGGAGGCGGGGAACTGATCGGGTAGGCTCGCGTACGCGCGGCGGTGGGGCTCGCCGCTCCGGGAATCGCCCGGACAACCGCGGCCGGGGGCCGCCAACAGTCCCTACTCGAACGGTGACGCGTGTCCGTGGAGTAGGAGAAGACTGTGCCTGAAGAACCTCTCGACCCCGACGTCGACCTCCGGGATCCCGTGCAGCAACGCGAACTCGTCCGGCACCACGTGTCGGTGCTCGGGGTGATCGCGCTCGGCGGCGGGCTCGGCGCGCTGGCCCGCTACGGCCTCGCGCAGGCCCTTCCCACCGAGACCGGCGGCTTCCCGTGGGCGACCTTCTGGACGAACGTCGCCGGCTGCTTCCTCATCGGCGTGCTGATGGTGCTGGTCACCGAGGCGTGGTCGGCGCACCGGCTGGTGCGGCCGTTCCTCGGCGTCGGCGTCCTCGGCGGCTTCACCACTTTCTCCACGTACGCGGTCGAAGCGCGCAACCTGCTGCGGCCGGACACCGTGCCGCTCGCCTTCGGCTATCTCGGCGGAACGCTCGCCGCCGCGCTGCTCGCCGTCCTGCTGGGGCACGCGATCACCCGCAAGCTGGTCCCGGTGGAGGTGGCTGTCTGATGACCGTCCTCCTCGTCTTCCTCGGCGCCGCGGTCGGAGCACCGATGCGGTACCTGACCGACCGGGCCGTCCAGTCCCGGCACCAGAGCCTGTTCCCGTGGGGCACGTTCACCGTCAACCTGATCGGCTGTGTCCTGCTCGGCGGGCTCGCCGGTGCCGGGACTGCGCTGCCCGCGGCGGTTTACTCGCTGCTCGGCACCGGATTCTGCGGCGCGCTCACGACGTACAGCACGTTCAGCTACGAAACCGTCCGGCTGGTCGAGCGCCAGTCGTACTTCGCCGCGGCGGCGAACGTGGTCGTCAGCGTCGCGGCGGGCGTCGGCGCGGCGGCGTTCGCGTATGAGGCTGTCCACGCCTTGGTCGGGTAAGAGTGCGGGTTGCACAGCCGGATGGTCCAGGCTGTGCAGATCGCACGGTGACCTCGCCGGAGCTGCTGCTTACCGTGCTGGGAACCGTTCCCCTCCAGGATGAGGAGGTCGCCATGGCCTCGGCTGTCGGTGTCGACGATTACGCGCTGACCAGGGTGCCCGATTCCGCCCGTTACTCGTGGTGGTCGGTCGCTGTGCAGCGGTTCGGCCAGGTTTCCGCGCTGTCGCAGTTCCTGCTCGGCGCCACCATCGGCTTCGGGATGAGCTTCTGGAACGCCGTGCTGGCGTTCACGCTCGGTTCGGTCATCCTCGAGCTGATCACCATTCTCGTCGGCGTGATCGGCGTCCGCGAGGGCCTCACCACCTCGATGATCGCGCGCTGGACCGGCTTCGGCCGCGGCGGCTCCGCGCTCATCGGGCTGGCCATCGGGATCAGCCTGATCGGGTGGTTCGGCATCCAGTCCGCGGTGTCCGCGCAGGGTCTCGCCGTGCTGGTCGGCGGACTGCCGGAGTGGGGCTGGGCGCTCGTGTTCGGCCTGGTGGTGACCGCGATCGTGGTCCGCGGCTTCCACTCGATGGCGTGGACGGCGTACCTGATGGTGCCCGCGTTCCTGGTCCTGGTCGGCTGGTCGGTGGTCTCCGAACTGACCCGGCACGACCTCGGCGCGCTCGTGGCGTCCGCGCCGCCCGGCCCGACGCTGTCCCTGCTGCAGGGCACGACGCTGGTCGCGGGCGGGTTCATCGTCGGCGCGGTGATCACGCCGGACATGACCCGGTTCAACCGCACCACCGGCGACGTCGTCAAGCAGACGCTCGTCGGCGTCACCCTCGGCGAGTACGTGATCGGCCTGGCCGGCGTGCTGCTCGCGCACGCGGTCGGCACGGCGCAGATCACCACGATCGTCACGTCGTCGGTCGGCTGGGTCGGGCTGCTGATCGTCATCGCGGGCACGATGAAGATCAACGATTGGAACCTGTACTCGTCCGGGCTCGGCGTCGTGAATTTCATCGGCACCGTCTCCGGGAAACGGGCGCACCGCGGCCTGGTCACCGCCGTGCTCGGCGTGGTGGGCAGCGTGCTCGCCGCGGCCGGGATCCTCTCGAAGTTCACCGATTTCCTGACCGTGCTCGGGGTCGCGTTCCCGCCCATCGCCGGGATCATGGTCGCGGAGTACTTCGTGGTGAAGCAGTGGCGCGGCGACCTGGAGGAGGCCAGGGCGCAGGGCGCGGTGCCCGCCGACGCCCCGGTGTGGGTGCCCGCGACGATCGTCGTCTGGATCGCCGCCGCGCTGTTCGGCGAGTTCGTGGACTGGGGACTGCCCAGCATCAACTCGCTCGTCGTCGCTTTCGTTCTGTACGTGGCCGCCGGGAAGCTCGGCCTGGTCCGCGGGGTCGGCAAGAGCCGGACCGCGGACGCCGAACCGGCCCCGGCCGCCTGATTCCGTCACCTGGAAGGGGATTTCTCCGTGCGCATCGGCATCGACGTCGGCGGGACCAACACCGACGCGGTCCTGCTGGACGGCCGCGAGGTGCTCGCCTCGATCAAGACCAGCACCACCGAGGACGTCACCTCGGGCATCGTCGCCGCGATCGACGGGCTGCAGCGGCAGCGGGCGTTCGACCCGGCCGCGGTGCGGGCGGTCATGATCGGCACCACGCACTTCATCAACGCGCTCGTCGAGGCGCACCGGCTGGCCCCGACCGCGGCGGTGCGGCTCAGCCTGCCCGCCGGCGCGTCGCTGCCGCCGATGGTGGACTGGCCGCAGCGGCTGGTCGACGCGGTGTCCGGGCGCAGCTACCTCGTGCACGGCGGACACGAGTTCGACGGACGCCACATCGCCGAACTGGACGAGAGCGAACTGCGCAAGGCCGCCGACGACATGGGCTCGGCCGGCGTGCGCAGCGTCGCGATCACGTCGGTGTTCTCGCCGGTGAACGCGGAGTTCGAGGCCAGGGCGGCGGAGATCATCTCGTCGCAGCTGCCGGACGTCGCGATCTCGCTGTCCCACGAAATCGGCCGGATCGGGTTGCTGGAGCGGGAAAACGCGACGGTCATCAACGCCGCGCTGCGCGAGCTGGCGGCGCACATCGTGGACGGTCTGGCCGCGTCGGTGACCGGCGCGGGCATCACCGCGCCGCTGTACCTGAGCCAGAACGACGGCACGCTGATGGACGTCGACTTCGCCCGCCGCTACCCGGTGGCGACCTTCGCGTCCGGCCCGACGAACTCGATGCGCGGCGCGGCGGTGCTGTCCGGTTTGGACACGTGCGCGGTGGTCGACGTCGGCGGCACCACGAGCGACGTCGGCGTGCTGCGCCAGGGTTTCCCGCGCGAGGCGACCACGGACGTGAGCGTCGCCGGGATCCGCACGAACTTCCGGATGCCGGACGTCCTTTCGATCGGCATCGGCGGCGGCAGCCGGGTGCGCGGCGACGCGTCCGGCGTGACCGTCGGACCGGATTCCGTCGGCTACGAGCTGACCTCGAAGGCGCTCGTGTTCGGCGGAGACACCTTGACCGCCACGGACATCGCGGTCGCCGCCGGGCGTGCCGAGATCGGCGACCCGGCGCTGGTCGCGCACCTCGACCGGGACTTCGTGCGGGCGGCGCTGGACCGGATCGCGGCGGACGTTTCCGACGTCGTGGACCGGATGCGCACGTCCTCCGAGCCGCTTCCGGTGGTCGCCGTCGGCGGCGGCTCGGTGCTGCTGCCGGACGAGCTGGCCGGTTCCGGCGAGGTCCGCCGGCCGGACCACTACGCGGTGGCCAACGCGATCGGCGCGGCGATCGCGCAGATCGGCGGCGAGGTCGACCGGGTGTACGTGATCGAGCCCGGCCGCCGCGAGGCCGTGGTGGACGAGGCGAAGCAGGAAGCGGTCGACCGCGCGGTGGCCGCCGGGGCGAGCCCGGCGTCCGTCGGCATCGTCGACTTCGACGAGGTGCCGATCCCGTACCTGCCCGGCAACGCGACCCGGATCCGGGTCAAGGCGGTCGGCGACTTGCAGCTGGGGGCGTGAACGATGGCTGAGATTACCGAGAAGGACTTGGACGACATCGCCCGCGGCGCGGCGATCCTCGGCACCGGCGGCGGGGGAGACCCGTACATCGGCCGGCTGCTGGCGCATTCCGCGGTCCGCGAGCACGGTTCGGTGCCGCTGGTGAAACTGTCCGAATTGGACGACGACGCCGTGGTGCTGCCGGTCGCGATGATGGGCGCGCCGACGGTGATGGTGGAGAAACTGCCGTCCGCCGAACAGGTCGGGCTCGCCGCCCGGACACTCGCTACCTATCTGGGCAAGGAACTCACGCACATCGCCTGCGCCGAAGCGGGCGGCGTGAACTCGCTGATCCCGGTCGTCGCGGCGGCCCAGCTCGGCCTGCCGCTCGTGGACGCGGACGGCATGGGCCGCGCGTTCCCGGAGCTGCAGATGGTTTTGCCGACCCTGTACGGAATCCGCGCGACCCCGATGTCCATCGCGGACGAGAAGGGCAACCGCGGCGTACTGGACACTGTGGACAATCACTGGGCGGAGCGGCTGGCCCGGTCGGCGACCATCGACATGGGCTGCTCGGCGATGATCAGCAACTACGCGATGTCCGGCGCGCAGGCCCGCGAATCGATGGTGCCGGGAACGCTGACCTTGTGCGCGGAACTCGGCGCGCTAGTGCGGCAGGCCCGCGAGGAGCACGAGAACCCGGTGGAGCGCGTGGTGGAGCGGCTGCGCGGGCGGACGCTGTTCAGCGGCAAGGTCGTGGACGTCGCCCGCCGCACCGTCACGGGGTTCGCCCGCGGCGAGGCCCGGCTGTCCGGAATGGACGGTGACACCGGCACGGAAATGCTGCTGCGGTTCCAGAACGAGCACCTGGTGGCCGAGGTCGACGGCGAGGTGCGCGCTTCGGTGCCGGACCTGATCTGCACGCTCGACCGCGAATCCGGCGAGGCCGTCACCACCGAAGGCCTGCGCTACGGCCAGCGGGTCACGGTGATCGCGGCTCCGGCGGACCCGCGCTGGCACACCCCGGAAGGCATCGCGCTGGCCGGTCCGCGCTACTTCGGCTATGACCTAGACCCGATCGGGGTTGCGGGATGAGCTGGACCCTGACCGAAGACCACCTCGAGGATCTCGCCCGAGGAGCTGCCGTCCTCGGCACCGGTGGCGGCGGCGACCCGTACGTAGGGCGGCTGCTGGTGCGCGAGGCGATCCGCGAGCACGGACCCGTCACCGTGCTCGACCCAGACGATCTGAACGACGACGCCCTCGTCATCCCGACCGCGCAGATGGGCGCGCCGACCGTCGTGCACGAGAAGCTCCCGAACGGCTCCGAACCCGAGCTTGCCTTGCGGGCGCTGGAAAAACACCTCGGCACGAAGGCCGACGCGACGATGCCGATCGAATGCGGCGGGATCAACTCGATGATCCCGCTGGTCGTCGGCGCACGGCTCGGGTTGCCGGTGGTCGACGCCGACGGCATGGGCCGGGCGTTCCCGGAGCTGCAGATGGAGACGTTCGGCGTGTACGGCGTCCCCGGTTCGCCGATGGGCATCGCCGGAGAACGCGGCGAGACCACGCTGATCGATACCGGTGCCGACAACCGGCGGATGGAATGGCTCGCGCGCGGGATCACCATCCGGCTCGGCGGAGTCGCGCACATCGCCGAGTACTCGATGAGCGGCGCGGACGTCAAACGCACCGCCGTGCCGCGGACGCTCTCGCTCGCACTGAGCGTCGGCCGGGCGATTCGCCTTGCCCGCGAAGAGAACGCCGACCCCGTGGCTGCGCTGGCGACCGCGCTCGGCGACACGTTGTACACGCATCTGCGGGTGTTGTTCCGGGGCAAAGTGTCCGATGTGGAGCGCCGGACCGAAGAAGGATTCGCTAGGGGACGCGCCGCGGCGGTGTCCTTCGACGGCGAGCACAAGCTGGAAATCCTGTTCCAGAACGAGAACCTGGTCGCGCTTGTCGACGGCGAGGTGCGCTGCCTGGTGCCCGACCTGATCTGCGTGCTGGAGGCGGAATCCGCCGAGCCGATCACCACCGAGACGCTGCGCTATGGCCAGCGGGTCACCGTGGTCGGGATTTCGACGCCGCCGCTCATGCGGACTCCGGAGGCGCTGTCCACGTTCGGCCCGTCCGCGTTCGGGCTCGCGCACGAGTTCGTTCCGGTGGAGGTGGCTTCGTGAGTTCGCTCGACGGCCGGGTGGTCGTGGTGCTCGGCGGCGGGTCCGGGATCGGGCTGGAGGTCGCCCGCCGCGCGACGGCGGCGGGCGCGCTCGTCCACCTCGGCGGCCGGACCGGCGACAAGCTCTAGGCCGCCGCGGCGGAGCTCGGTCCGACCGCGACCTGGCAGGCGGTGGACACCACCGACCAGGCGTCGCTGGCTGAGTTCTTCGGCGCGCTCGACCGGGTCGACCACCTGTTCACACCCGCCGCGTCCTACACCGTCGGGCCGATGCGGGACCTGAGCGACGCGGAGGCGGAAAGCCCGTTCGTCACGAAGTTCTGGGGACAGTACCACAGCTATTAGGTAAGCTCCGGGCATGCCCCCGGAAAGATCGCCCCTGGCAGCTGCGTACTACCGGTACAGCCTCGACGGCGGCCGCAGCATCGCACGCCAGCAATCGGAGTCCCGCGCCTGGTCGCGGTCGCACAAGATCCCGCTCCGACCCGAGAACGAGCACCAGGACAACGCGAGCGCCTCCGTGTTCGGGCAGGCAAAAGGAGTCGTCCGCGATGGGTGGGCCGACTTCCTCTCCGACCTAGACACAGGCCGGTTCACGCATGCGCTGCTGTCCGAGGTTTCCCGGGGCACCCGTGAACTGGTGGAGTACCAAGCGCTCGCCCAGATCTGCATCCGTCACCGGGTCCTCATCGTCGCGGACGGCAAGATGTACGACCCGGACGATGCGGGGGACGCATTCCAGCTCGGACTGAACGTCTTGCTGGCCGCGCAGGAATCCCACCGCACCAGCAAACGGGTGCGGAAGGGAGTCGTCACTAGCGTGGCCAATGGACGGCCGCCTGCCGGGCGGACGCCATTCGGGTACTTCCGGCCACTGGTCCCGGACGGCGAACGGGTGAACCAAGTGCCGCATGAGGTGCAGGGGCCGGTGTTCGCCGAGTGCGCTCAGGGCTTCCTGGACGGCAAGATGACCCTTAGCGATGTCGCCCGACGGTTCTCCGAGGTGTCCTCGCGGAAGTGGGACACCAACTCGGTTCGCTACGCGTTCCTGTCGCCGGTGTACATCGGCCGTCGCCCGCTCGAGACCAAGAACGCCCGGGAGTCTGTGCCCGGTTCGTGGGAGCGGCTCATCAGCGATGAACAGCACTACGCCCTCCATGCTGCTCTGGCGGAACCACTAACGAAGCCGCACGGACCGAAGCCCACGCTGCTGTGCACGGGCTGGACAGCCTGCGCCGTGTGCGGCGGACCGCAACGGCGGCGGAAAGACCATTACGTGTGCGGCCGGAAAGGGTGCACCTACTGGCCGCAAGAGTTCGTAGACGCCGCTGTGACGTCGGCTATCTGGTGCGTGGCGTACACGGAATCGATGGCGGGAATCCTGCGCCGTATCGGCGGATTCGACCCGGAGAAGACGACTCAGGACGCATTCCAGGCCGCCAAGTCCAGGCTTGCCGACGCGGAGCGCAACCAATTGGAATTCCAGCAGGAGGCGGCTAAAGCGGGGCTGCCCGCTGCCGTGGTGGTCTCGACGCTTGCCGGGTATGCCGCCGAGGTCAAGACTGCCCAGTCGGCGCTGGCCGAATTGGCAGCCGCACCCGCCGATGACCAGGACGCGGACATTCGGGCCATTGTCGAAGACGTCCGCGAGAGCGCCGCCGAGTGGAATCGGGAGACGGGCGAGAGCCGGGAAATTCTCTGGCAGCTCGACACCAGGATATCCGACATCGTGAGTGACCGCGTGAACGATCTGTGGGACAGCCTCGACCTCGACGGCCGACGGCGCTTGTGCGCCGCGAAGCTGACCGTTGAGCTGAGCAGGGAACCCGGAGCGACCCGCGTCCGGCGCGAGCCGGATCACCGATGGCTGTCGATCGTGCCGAAAGCCACCGGATCGTGGGACGGGTATCTGAAGCCGTCTTGGTGGCCGCGTGAGCCCGTCGAGCCCGGGTGGGAAGAGATCAAACTGCCGGGGGAGAACTAGTGTCCTGCGTCGTAAATTCGTCGCTAGTTAGAC
>NZ_SDLS01000061.1:0-17385 GCF_004522315.1 Amycolatopsis sp. CFH S0740
TCGGAATCAAAGACGACGAACTCTTCACCGCATCCGTGCGCCTTCGAACGACGTCGCCTCTCTACAACGACCCATGCTCGCTCGCGGTGAAAACGGCCGCCGCTGCTGTTACGACGATCAAGGCAGGTACGTGATGGCAGCCCGTGCCGTGGTGGACATCATCCGGCCCAGAGCAGCAGAACCCGCGAAGCCCGTCGCGCTCGCTACGACCGGCAGTCTGCTGTTGCTCGCTATGACAGCCTGTTCGTCCGTTTCCGGAACACCGACCCAGGCAACGCCGCAGCCATCTTCCGCACCGACGAGCACGTCGCGCAACGTGCCCAAGGTGAGCAACCCGCTCGACGCCGCCAAGTACGAGCAGAACCCCTGCGCCCTGCTCAGCCAAGCCCAGGCGACCCAGCTCATCAACTCCGTCCGCAACCGCCAGGCCGCAGGCGCCGTCGCGCCCATCTGCAGCTGGATTGACGCCGACGGCAACCGGATCGGACTCGGGCTCCTCCCGCACCAGGGCGGCTTGGCCAGCGCGTACCAGCACCAGGACAGCCAGTCTGGTTACTTTGAAGCGATTCCCGACATCAATGGTTACCCGGCGGTTCTTTCCGGAACGACCGACAGCCGGAAAAGCGGCGGCTGCCAGGCCATCGTCGGGATCAAAGACGACGAAACCTTCACCAGTTCGATCCTGCTCCAGCCGCAATCGCCGCTCTATCAGGATCCGTGCTCTCTGGCAGTCAAAACGGCCGCGGCCGCCATCACGACGATCAAGGCCGGTACGTGATGACGAGCCGCATCGTCACTGGGCCCGAGTCGGCAAAACCGGTCACCTTCGCGGCGGCAGGGAGTCTCGTTTTGCTCGCCGTCACTGCCTGCTCCTCGACTCCAGGCACTCCGGTTCCGGCGACACCCGAGTCGTCCTCGGCACCGACGAGCACCGCGCACAGCGTGCCCAAGGTGGCCAACCCGCTCGACGCCACCAAGTACGAGCAGAACCCCTGCGCCCTGCTCAGCCAAGCCCAGGCGACCGAGGTCATCAGCTCCGTCCGCAATCGCCAGGGCAAGGGCCTCGTCGCGCCCATCTGCACCTGGCACGACGCCGANTGCTCGACAAATCGTTCCCCGGCTATGCCGACCCGTGCGCATTGGCAGCGAAAACCGCCGCCGCTGCCGTCACCACTCTCAAGGCAGGTGCTTGATGGGCAACCTCTCCCCGCAGGAAATCGTTCGCCTGGTCAAATCCGGCAAGGGTTCCGGTGGCATGTTCCACGGTTCCGACCAGTCGGCGGCGCTCTCCGCTCAGCACGAGGACATCGCCAACGAAATGCGGCAGCTCCAGAGCGCGATGGACGAGTACTGGAAAGGCGACGCCGCCGGGCGGGCCTACGTCGGGGCCGGGCCGCTGGTTCAGGCTTCGCAGACCAGTGGCCAGCACCTCGCGCAGGCGGAGGCGCTCTACTCCGGCCAGGGCGGTTCCTTCGAGGGGCTTCGCGACAAAATCGCGTCGGTCGGCGATCTCGGGGACAAACCGTCGGACGACTGGGTCAGCGACACTCCGTTGTCCTTCCTCTCCAACCGTTCCGACGAAATCGATGCGTGGAACAAGAAAGCGCAAGAAGTCGTCAGCAGTTACGAGTCTTATCACGGGGAATCGACGGAGAACTCCGCTCGCTGGGCGGACCCGTCGCAATACGGCGAGCTGGCCCTCCCCTCCGCAGGCGGTGACTTCACCATCACCCAGCCCGGCGGCACCGGCACTGCGCATCTGCCCACGCACTACACCCCGGGTGGCCCCGGCGGCACCGCTGGGACCTACACCGAGGGCGGCTACGTCGGCGGCAGCACGGGCGGCACCGACGGCGGCACCAGCCACCGCGACCACACCAACGATCGCACTGGGCCGCCGGGGACCTTGCCTCCTTCGGAGACCCATCGGTGGGATCCGGGGCCTCCGCCGCACACCAACCCGACGGAGACGCCGGGCAAATACGTTCCCCCGCACAACAACCTGCCGGACGACACCCGGACCTCCAGTTACGTTCCGCCGGACCTGACGAGCGTCAACAACCCCACCAGCACCGGGAATCCCAACTCCTGGTCGGTCAACAGCAGCAACCCCAACACCACCGGCGGGGGCGGCAGCGGTCTGTTCACGCCGGGGCTCCCCGGAACCGGCGGCGGCAACGCGGGCAGCCTCGGGAACACAGGCAACACGGGCAACGGCAACAGCGTCGGCCGAGGTGCGGGAACCGGCACAGGACCGTTCGGCAGCGCCGAAGCCGCCGGGCGAGGCGGAGCAGCGGCGGGTGCCAGCGGGCGCGCAGGAGCACCCGGCATGGGCGCGGGTGCGATGGGCCGCGGCCAGAAGGGCGAGGGGGAAGAAGACCTCGTCCACGAGACCGCTGACTACCTGGTCGAGCAGGACCCGGACGCCGCCCTCATCGGGGACCTTCCGAAGGCGGTTCCGCCGGTGATCGGGCTCTGACGATGCTCGTGCTCGCCCGCGAGGTGGTGCTCCCTGCCGACTGCCTGCCCCTCGCGGCGGAACTGGCGGGGGTTTCGCTCCCGGCGGCGCTCGCGCCCGATCCGCTTTGGCGCGACCCCGAGGAGATGCGCGCGTACCGCGAAGCCGCGGTGAGCGCGATGGCCGACCAAGGCGTGTGGGGGCGCGGCGGTCTGGACGAGACGTTCGTCCGGACCATGACCGTGTTGTGCCGTGGGGCCAGCGAACTGTCGGCGACCGTCGAGAGCGGGCGGGACCGGCGGTATCGGCTGGTCGTCGCGGCCTCGAACAAGGACGCGGTGCTCGCCTGCCACATGCCGTCCACCAGCACGGTGGTGTTGCGGCCAGCGCGAGCCGAGGCGCTGGCCGAGGACTTGATCCGGGAGTTGCCGCGCGTCCAGCCCGCGCAGGGGCAGGCGGTGTCGGTGCCGGAATCGGCGTTGAACCTGGCGATCGACGGCGGTCCGGCGCGGCAGGACGTCCGGCATCTGCTCGACGTCGCCGCGTTGCCGAGGGCAGGCGGCGGGCAGATCACCGCGGCGGTTCGCGACGGGCTCGGCGGGCGGCGGATCAGCGGGCGCGACATCTGCACGTATTACGACACCGAGCACGGGCGCTACCTGTTCTCGTTCTCCGAAACCGACGGCGGCGAGCGGTACGTGAACGTCGCACCGGCCCGGTACGAAACGATGGTCGAGCGGGTGCGCGCGCTGCTCGATAATCTCGCCTGAACCTGGGTACCCCTGACAATCAGGATCTGTGAATCGCGTCGCAGGTGGCGAGCGCCACAAGGCGGTACGGTGCGGTTCCAGGTGCCGGTGACGCAGGAGGTCCGCGAAAGTGCCCGATCCGCTGTTTCCCGCAGTCGCCGCCGGATCCGGCAAGGAAGCGCTGCGCTTCGGCGACCGAAAACTCACCTACGCCGAACTCGGCGCGGTCGCCGGGGCGCTGGCCGCCGACCTGCCGCGAGACCGCCGGGTCGCGGTGTGGGCGACGCCGACGCTGCACACCAGCGTCGCGGTGGTCGCCGCGTTGCTCGCCGGGGTTCCGGTGGTGCCGCTCAACCCCAAGATCGGCGAACGCGAACTCGGCCACATCCTCGCCGACAGCGAGCCCGCGCTGGTGCTCGCCGAGCCCGGCTTCGAACTGCCCGCCGCGCTCGACCTGCCGCGGCGCGACATTCCGCTGGAGGGCGACGGGAAGCCGCCCGCCGGCGAGCCGGACGCCGAAGCGCCCGCGTTCATCGTCTACACCTCCGGCACGACCGGTCCGCCCAAGGGTGTCGTACTCCCCCGCCGCGCGATCGCGACCACGCTCGACGCGCTCGAGGACGCCTGGCAATGGACGGCCGACGACGTGCTCGTCCACGGCCTCCCGCTGTTCCACGTCCACGGCCTGATCCTCGGCATCCTCGGTCCGCTGCGCCGCGGCGGCTCGGTCCGCCACCTCGGCCGGTTCTCCCTCGAAGGCGTCACCGGAGAACTCGCGAACGGCGCGACGATGCTGTTCGGCGTCCCGACGATGTACCACCGGATCGCCGAAGCGGTCGCGACCGACGAAGCCCTCGCCGACGCGCTCAAGTCCGCGCGGCTGCTGGTCTCCGGCTCGGCCGCGCTGCCGGTGCACGACCACCAGCGGATCACCGCCGCGACCGGACAACAGGTCGTGGAGCGCTACGGCATGACCGAAACGCTGATGAACACCAGCGTCCGCGCCGACGGCGAGCGCAAGCCGGGTTCGGTCGGCGTCCCGCTCGCCGGGGTCGACCTGCGGCTGGTCGACGAGTCCGGGGCCGCGGTCGAGGAGCCCGACGCGGTCGGCGAGATCCAGGTCCGCGGGCCGAATCTGTTCACCGAATATCTCAACCGCCCGGACGCGACCGCCGCCGCGCTCGACGGCGGCTGGTTCCGCACCGGCGACATGGCCACCCGCGACGCGTGCGGCTACGTCCGGATCGTCGGACGCAAGGCCACCGACCTGATCAAGAGCGGCGGCTACAAGATCGGCGCGGGCGAGATCGAGAACGCGCTGCTGGAACACCCGAACGTCGCCGAGGTCGCGGTGACCGGCGAACCGGACGACGACCTCGGCGAACGGATCGTCGCGTGGGTCGTGCCGGAGGGCGAACGCCCGACGGTCGAGCAACTCGCCGACCACGTGTCGAAGCTGCTCGCCCCGCACAAGCGGCCGCGCGTCGTGCGATACCTGGATGCGTTGCCGCGCAACGACATGGGCAAGGTCATGAAGCGAGCGCTGGGATGAGGACGACCGCGCGCGAGCTGCTGGCCGCCCTTTCCACCGGGTTCACCGATCTGCCCGTCGCGGACACTCCGGCGGACGATCCGCTCGGCTGGCCGGGGTATCCGGAAGCTCGGGCCGCAGCCGCCGCACGCACGGGCGAAACGGAATCGGTGGTCGTCGGGGAAGCCCGCGTCGGCGACGTGCCCACGGTGCTGATCGCCTGGGAGTTCGGCTTCCTCGGCGGTTCGATCGGACAGCAGACCGGCGACCGCGTCGAAGCCGCCTTCGCGCACGCGAAAGAGCGTGGACTGCCCGTGGTTTCGCTGGTCGCGACGGGCGGCAGCCGGATGCAGCACGGCATGCGCGCGCTTTCCCAGCTCCAGCGAATCGCGCGTGCCGCCGCGGAAGCACGCGCGGCGGGCGTCCCGCAGATTTCCGTTCTGCGTGATCCGTCCACCGGCGGCGGCTGGGCGACGCTCGGTGCCGGTTCGGACGTCGTGTTGGGACTGCCAGACGCCCAAGTGGGCTTCGCTGGCTCCCGGGTACGGCCTGCGACGTCGCCCGCAGAGGCGTACACCGTCGAAGCGAAGCTTGAGTGGGGCCAGGTCGACCGTCTCGTTGCGACAGAGGAACTGGGCGACGTACTCGCGCGATGGCTACGGCTGTTGGCTTCACCGTCGACAGAGCCCGCTCCTCCGCCAAAAGCCCTTCGCAACGCCGCGCTGCCCGAAACCGGCTGGGACGCTGTACGAGCGGCGCGCGCCTCTTCGCGAGCGCGCGCACCCGAGTACCTCGACGCGTACTTCGACTGGCGAGAGAACGTACAAGGCGACCGTGCCGGTCACGTGGACGAAGGCGTCCAATGTGGCTTCGGCTGGCGAGACGGCCGCGCGATCGCGTACACAGCACAGTGCGGCACCGCGACGCGTCCGGCAGGCTTCCGCACTGCGGCACGACTCGTCCGGCTGGCGTCCCGGCTAGGGATTCCGGTGCTGACTCTGGTGGACACTCCCGGCGCGGCGAACGACGCGGAAGCGGAAGAAGGCGGGATCGGGCCAGCGATCGCGGAGCTGTTCGAGGCGATCGCCACCGCCGCGGTGCCGGTCACTACGCTGGTGATCGGCGAGGGCGGTTCCGGCGGCGCGCTGGCTTTCGCCGCTGAAGGCACGACGTGGATCGCCCCGGACGCCTACTTCTCGGTCACTTCCCCGGAAGCCGCGGCGGCGATCCTGAAACGCCCGATGACCGACGTGCCGGCCGTGGCCGACCAGCTGCGGTTGCGTCCGCAGGACCTGGTCGGCCTCGGCCTGGCAGTCGGGATCGTCGAGTCCTGACGGGTCACGCCTCGACGGCGCGGACCCGCCACTTGCGCTGCGCGTAGGACGCGAGGGTGGCCGCTACAGCGACTCCCGCGGTTGCACAGCTTGCGATGGCCACGAATACTGCCGTCATTGCGGCTCCTCCTCACGGGTTGCGCGCGTCAAATGCCGTCGGCGAATCCGGATGATCCGCTGGCCGACGCGTGCGAGTTGATGGGGTTTTACAGGTATCTACCTGCTATAACGCATGCTCCCCGGTCTGCGTTACCTGCGCTACCCCCGAGCGGGAGTGAGACGTGTCACGTTAGGCTTTGGACCGCTCGCGGTAGGTGATGTCGGGGGCTCTGCGCAGTGAGTCCCGAAAACGCGAAGGGAGCGATGTGACAGAGGCAGCAGACGGGAGGGGGCCGTCGGGCGGCGCCACCGTCACGGACGACGCGACAATGCGCCGGGCGGTCGGCGCGGCCGCGGTCGGCAACATCACCGAGTGGTTCGATTTCGGGGTCTACGGCTACCTCTCCACGACCATCGAGGCACAGTTCTTCCCGCCCGGCAATCCCGCGCTGGCCCAGCTCGCGACGTTCGCGACCTTCGCGGTGGCGTTCCTGGTGCGTCCGCTCGGCGGCCTGTTCTTCGGCCCGCTCGGCGACAAGATCGGCCGGACCAAGGTGCTCGCGGTGACGGTCATCCTGATGGCGACCGGCACGTTCCTCATCGGACTGATCCCGTCGTACTCCTCGATCGGGCTGGCCGCGCCGATCCTGCTGGTGTGCGCGCGGGTCCTGCAGGGCTTCTCCACCGGCGGCGAGTACGCCGGCGCGATGACGTTCATCGCCGAGTACAGCCCGGACCGCCGCCGCGGCTACTTCGGCAGCTTCCTGGAGTTCGGCACCTTCATCGGGTACGCGCTGGGCGCGACCGTCTCGTCGGTGCTGCCGCTGGTTTCGACGCCGGCCTTCATGGACACCTGGGGCTGGCGGATCCCGTTCATGGTGGCGCTTCCGCTCGGCATCGTCGGGGTCTACCTGCGGACGAAGCTCGAGGAGACGCCCGCCTTCCAGCAGCTGCTCGACGAGTCGGGCAAGCGCGAGGACGCCGAAGCCAAGCACGTGGTCCGCACGATCTTCGCGAAGTACTGGCCGACGATGCTGCTGGCCGGCGGGCTCGTGGTGACCTGGAACGTCACCAACTACATGCTCACCAGCTACATGCCGACCTATCTGAAGGACGACCGCACGATGTCCGCGAACGGCGGGCAGGCGATCTCGGCGACCGCGGCGGAATGGCTGCAGATCGGCGTGCTGTGGCTGGGCGTGCTGCTCATCCCGCTGCTCGGCAGGCTCAGCGACAAGGTCGGCCGCAAGCCGATCCTGTGGGTCGGCGCGGGCGGGCTGATCGTGCTCGGCCTTCCGATGGTGCTGCTGCTCAAGAGCGGGTCGCTGATCTCGGTGCTGCTCGGCCTGGTCCTGATGGGACTGCTGCTGATCTGCTTCTCCTCGACCTGCCCGTCGACGCTTCCCGCGTTGTTCCCGACCGAGGTCCGCTACGGCGGGCTGTCGATCTCGTTCAACATCTTCGTGTCCGCGTTCGCCGGGACGGTGTCGCTGGTGATGAGCGCGCTGGTGCTGGCGACCGGGGATCTCAAGTGGCCCGGGTACTACCTGATGATCGCCGGCGTGGTCGGTGTGCTCACGCTGCTGAAGCTGAAGGAGACCGCGAAGAAGCCGTTGCCGGGGTCTTCTCCGTCGTTGTCCGCTTCGGAGGACGCGGCGGCCAAGGCCGGCCAGTAACCGCTTGAACGCGAGGTTGCGGGTGCGGGCTGCCCGGGCCGCGTGACCCCGGTGAACGTACGTGAGGGGAACCCTGAGGGAATCTGATTCCCTCAGGGTTCCCCTCACGTACATTTGCTTTGCCCGGCGCAGACCCGGGTGGTCTACGAGCCGTGCGGTTTCAGCTCGTCGTGACGGGTCAGGCCACGTCGGAGGAGTTCGCCGTCCAGGTGTTGCACTGCTGGGTGCGGTTCTTCGTCGCGCCCTGGCGCCACCAGGCGATGGAGTGCTCGTCGGTGCCGTGGTCGCGAGGACCGTCGCCGTGGTCCCCGCGGTCCTCGGAGTTCCAGGCCTCGTTGTAGATGTTGCGGTCGATCGACCCGCCCGCGCTCGACGACGCGCCGAGGAACATGCCGGAGAAGCACTGCGCCTGCAGTTCCAGACGGCGGGACAGCTCCAGCCCGGCGGCGGAGTCGGCGCCCGCGTCGTACCGCTGTTCGCTCATCGCATCCTCGACGCCGGACAGGTTCTGCACGTGGTGCCCGTATTCGTGGGCCAGCACCGCGAGGTAGATGCCGGGATGCGCGCCGTACTGCTCGATCTGGAGCTTGTCCATCGGCATGTAGATGGTCTCGTTCGTCGGGCAGTAGTAGGCGGCGAAATTGTCGCCGGACGAAGTGCACGGGCTTTGCATCTGGCCGGACTGCGCGACCACCAGGTTCGGGCCCTCGAACGGAAGGCCGGCGTCGCCGAGCACCGGCGCCCACACCGTGTTCAGGCAGCGGATGCCGGACTGGAAGAACCGTTCCGCGCCTGCCCGGTCCGAACTCCAGCGGCTGAGCGTGCACGCCACGTTCTGCAATCCGGCGTCGGCGCTGGCGAACAGCGGGTTCCGCGCGGTCTCCTTCACCGGTTGCGGGCCGCGGGGCGCCGGCGGGGCCTCGGACGCCGGTTCCGAGTCGCTGGTGGTTTCGCGGGTTTCCCTGGTTGTCGAGGCGGTCGTGGCCGAAGTGCTGCTTTCGGTGGTGTACCGGGTGGGCGACGTTTCCCTGGAGATCGGGGAATACGTCGGCGGCGGGGTGCTCGCCGCGTCGACGCGCTTGTCTTTGTGCACGGCCGCACCGAGCGCTGCCAGTCCCCCGACGACCAGCACGATCGCGCCGAGCACCGACACCAGCACGATCACCCCGGCATGCGATTTCTTCGGCGGTCGCTCGGCGCGATAGCCGTCGAGCCGGGCACCCGCACCGAATGCCTGCGCGGGCACGCCAGGGGACGCGGCGAAGGGTCCCGGAGCCGGAGCGACCTGCGGCGGCGGCAACGGCGCGGCAGGCGGCGGCAACGGAACTGCCGGTCCGGCAGCGGGAAACGGCGGTCCGGGAGGGAACTGCGGTGCCGGCGGAGTCGGCGGCCCGCCCGGAAACTGCTGTCCCGGCGGCATCCCCGGCCCCGCCACCCCGCCGCCTGGCATCCCGGCGCCCGGCGGCATCCCGGGCGGCAGCGGCCGCGGCGGCGGGAGCGGGGCGGCTCCCGGCGGAACCGGATAAGGACCGCCTTGCGGTGGCCAGGTCATCGTTCCCCCTGCGATTGCGTGATTCGCGTAATCCGGCTTTTTTCACTGCCGGGGCACCCAGCCTAGCCGGTGTGCTCTAGGCTCTGCTGCCGTGGCGAGGAAATGGGTTTCCGCGGCGGCGATCGCGGCATTGGCGGTGCTATCCGGCGCGAGTCCGGCGGCGGCCTTCTCCGGAACCGGGCGGCATTCCGAGAATGCGCAAGCGTCCCCCGAAGCGACTGCGGAAATCGCACTTAAACTGTTGCGCGACGGCGGCTTCCAGGTCACCGAGAAGGTGACTGTCCCCGGTGGACAGCAGTTGGTGTCCACCTTGCCGTTGCGGCTGCCCGCCGACGACGGGCAGGACCTCCGCTACACGGTGCGGGACGCGAAGGCCACCGGCGGCGGCGCCGTCGCGCAGGCCGACGACCAGTTGACGCTCACCTTCGGCGCGGGCGAATCCACCGTCGTCTACACCCTCGCCGGCGCCCTCGCCGACCAGGGCGGCGGCCAGCAGGTGCGCGCGCTCGTCGCGGGCGGCTTCGACCAGCCGGTGAAGGAAATCAAGGCGTCCTTCCTCGCCCCGGCCCGGCAGATGGCGCCGGTGACCTGTTCGATCGGCGCGAACCAGCCGTGCACGCTGTCCGAGGTCGACCACACCGGCGTGCTGCGGCTGCAGCAGAACGATTTGCCGCCGGGCGCGCGGATGGAACTGTCGGTCGGACTGCCGCCGGGAACCGCGCCGGCGAATGCCGATTTCGTGCCTGCCAGCGCATTGGCGGCGGCATTCTCGCTCACCTTGCCGTCCGTCATCGGCTTCGCCGTGGTTGCCGTTTTGCTGATTGCCGCCGCGCTATTCGTATGGCGCCGCCGAAAGCAGGACGAACTCGCGACCAGCACCGGCGATACCACAATCGAAGTTCTGTTGCGGGAAAACGGCCGAACTTGGTTCGCTTCTCCGGACGGGGTGCTTCCCGGGCAGATCGGCACCGTGATGGACGAGTCGGTGGACCCGGTGGACATCGCGGCCACCGTCGTCGATCTGGCGGTGCGGAATTACCTGTGGCTGGCCGAGCTTCCCGGTCCGGACTGGCAGATCTCCCGGCGGAACCCGCCGGACGAGCACCTGCGCGATTTCGAGCGGGTGGTCTACGAAACTCTGCTGCCGGAAGGAACCGACACCGTCCTGCTGTCCCGGCTGAGCGAACTCGACTCGGCGCCGATCCAGGACTCCATGTACCGGGACGTCGTTGCCAGCCAATGGTTCTCGCGTCGTCCGGACACCTCGCGCGGGGTGCTGGCGCTGCCCGGCATCCTGCTGTTCGTGCTCGGCTTGGTCGCGACGGCGGTGCTTTCGTTCACCGTCGGGCACGCGCTGCTGGGCGTCGCGGTCGCGCTCGCCGGCCTGGGTCTCGCCGCGGCTCGCGCGCTGCTGCCGTCCCGCACCGCCCGCGGCCGCGCGGTCGCCGGCCAGATCCGCGGACTGTTGCGCTACCTGCACCGGGTGCGCGCGGAAGACATCGAACGCCCGGCGGACCGCGAGATGGTGTTCTCCCGTTCTCTGCCGTACGCGGTGGTGCTCGGCGACACCGAACGCTGGCTCGGCGCGTTCGCCGATTTGGACCCGGACGCCGACGGCCAAGCCGGCCTCTCCTGGTACGGCGGCGTCGAACAGGACGACGACCTGCGTCGCTTCGGCCCTCGGCTGCTGGCCTTCCTGGCCGCGCTCAACCACGCGCTGACGAAGGAACCGTCGAAAACCGGGTCGTAGCGGAGTGCCGGACGGGAAGCGCTAGGCGGCTTGCAGCTCGTCGACCCGGGTGGTCCAGGAGCCGTGCGGTTCCAGCACGACGGCCCGGGTGTCGTCGTCGTGCCGGGTCAGGCGGACGACCAGGTGGTCCTCCGAGAGCCGCTCCGCGCTGCCCTCGCCCCATTCGACGACCACGGCGGACGATTCCAGGTCGGTGTCCAGATCGAGGTCGTCCAATTGGGACAGATCGCCGCCGAGCCGGTACGCGTCCACGTGGATCAGCGGCACCCCGGCCGCCCCGGCGGCGTGCACCCGCGCCAGCACGAAGGTCGGCGAGCTGACCCGTCCGCCGACCCCGAGACCGTCCGCGATCCCGCGGGTCAGCGTGGTTTTCCCGGCACCGAGCGGACCGTCCAGCAGCACCACGTCGCCCGCGCGCAGGGCCGCGCCCAGCGTCCGCCCGAAGGCCATCGTGTCCTCGGGGGTTTCCAGAATCACTTTGTCCACCACCAGTTTCGCCGGTTCGGCGCGGCGCTGCCACCACAGCGCTGCAGCAGGTCGATGAGATGGCTGTTCACCAGCTCGGGCTGTTCGAGCTGCACCATGTGCCCGGCTCCGCGCACGCGCACCAGCTCGGCGTCCGGCAGCTCGGCGGCGATGCGCTCGGCGTGCGCGAACGGCGTGAAGCGGTCCGAATCGCCGCCGATGACCAGCACTTGCGCGTGGTTGAGCCCGGCAAGCACCGCGTAGCGATTGTGGCTGCCGAGGGTGTCCACGAAGTTGATCAGGCCGCGCACCGGCGTCACCGCGAGCATTTCGAGCATGAAGTCGACGAGCCGCGGCGAGACGTCACGGCTGCCGAACGCGAGCCGGCGCACTGCTTGCCGGGTCAGCTGACCGCCGGCCGCGCGGACGAACTCCACCAACCCGGGTTGCCACCCAGCCAGCTCGCCGACGCCGCGGGTAAGCGGGTTGTACTTGGACAGCAACGGCCTCGGCAACCCGCGCGCGCCGACTTCGCCCGCCGCGGTCGCGATGAAGGCGACGCCGCATACGCGCTCCTCGAAGAGGTCTGGCCGTTGCGCCGCCAGCTCCATGATCACCATGCCGCCCATGGAATGTCCCATGAGGACGATCGGCCCTTCAGGCACTATCGCGCGCAGCACGCTGTCGAGGTCGTGCGCGAGCTGTTCGATCGTCGACGTCTCCGTGGACGCTTCTCCGGACAGACCGTGACCGCGATGGTCAAAGTAGACCTGCCGTACGCGCGGCAGCCGCAACGAAGCGACGTCGCGGCGTTGGAAGTGCCACGAGCGCCGCGAAAGCGCGAAGCCGTGTACGCCGACGAGAGTCAGCTCCGGCTGCTCGCCGTCCTCAGGATCGATCTCCTCGACCGACAGCGGCGTACCGTCTTCAGCCGCGACAGTGGACGTCCGGTCCGGCTTCAGCTCGCCCAGCGGCTCGTCGGCGAACGGGTCTTCGGTCGGTTTGCGTTGCTGCGACGCGACAACTGCCGCTGCCGCACCCGTCACTACCGCTCCGACTCCGCCGACGATCGCCCACAGTCGCGCCGAAGGAGTCACGCCCGCTCCCCCACGTACCGGCGGTGCACGCGTGGCCGGTACATCGAGGTGACGATTTCGTAGTCGATGGTGCCGATCTTGTCCGCCCATTCGCGCGCGGTCGGCTCTCCCGAGCTGCCCGATCCGAACAGCACGACCACGTCGCCCACGGCGGGCACGTCCTCGTTGCCGACGTTGACCACCAGCTGGTCCATGCAGACCCGCCCGACGACCGGCCGCCGCTTCCCGCCGAGCCAGACGTCCATCCGGCCGGACAGCGTGCGCGGCACCCCGTCGGCGTATCCGGCGGGCACGAGCGCGAGCGTGGTGTCCTCGTGCGCGGTCCAGGTGTGTCCGTAGGAGACGGATTCGCCTGCCGCCAGCGGCTTGGTGAGCACCACGGTCGACCGGAAGGTCATCACCGGACGCAGGTCGTCGTCGGTGGGCACCGGGTTGAGGCCGTACATCGCGATGCCCGGGCGGACCATCTCGAAGTGCAGGTCCGGCCTGGTGAGCGTGGCCGCGGAGTTCGCCAGGTGCCGGATCGGGTCGAGACCGGCGGCGCGGGCCGCGTCGTAAGCCTCGGCGAACAGCTTCGCCTGCGCGTCGATCGACGCGTGCCCCAGCTCGTCGGCGCAGGCCAGGTGCGACCAGATGGCCACGACCTCGACGCCGCGCGCCTTGGCCGCCGCTTCGACCAGCTCAGGCCAGGCAGCGGGCGGGCAGCCGTTGCGCGACAGCCCGGTGTCGATCTTGAGGTGCACGCGGGCGCGCTTCCCGGCCCGCTCCGCCGCGTCGTCGACCCTGGCCAGCTCGCTCAGGGAGCTGACGCCGAGGTCGATGTCCGCCTCGATGCCGGGCGTGAAATCCAGCTCCGGCACGTCCAGCCAGCTGAACAGCCGCACGGACAGACCCGCGGCCCGCAGGTCGAGTGCTTCCCGCAGCGAGCAGGTGCCGAGCCAGCTCGCCCCGGCCTCGACCGCGGCGCAGCCGACGGGGACCGCGCCGTGGCCGTACCCGTCGGCCTTGACCACGCACATCACGGCCGCGCCGGGGGCCCGGGCGGCCAGCAAGGAAACGTTGTGGCGCACTGCGCCGAGATCGACCACGGTCTCGGCGTGCGGAGAACTGGCAGTCATAACGACTGCCAGTTTCCCACGCTATCGGCTCAGGAGAGACGCTGCCCGGACGTGCCGGAGAACACGTGCAGCTCGTCCGGACGGATCCGCAGGTGCAGGGTGTCGCCCATGCCGGGGGGCGTACGCGGGTCGACGCGGGCGACCACGTTGCGTGACGAACCCTCGGCGCTCTCCTCGACGCCGGCGCCGAGCTTGCCGTAGACGTAGGCGTCCGAGCCCAGCTCCTCGACCAGTTCGACCTTGATCGGCAGCGAGCCGGCGGTGTCGGTGGTGACCTCCAGCGACTCCGGGCGGAAACCGATGGTGACCGTGTCGCCGTCGGCCGCGGACCGGACCTCGGGCTTGAGCGGCACCTGCACGCCGCCGACCTCGGCGCCGTCCGCGGTGAGCTTCGCGGCGACCAGGTTCATCGCCGGGGAGCCGATGAAGCCCGCGACGAAAACGTTTGCGGGCCGGTCGTACAGGGCGCGCGGGGTGTCGCACTGCTGCAGCAGACCGTCCGACAGCACCGCGACGCGGTCACCCATCGTCATGGCCTCGACCTGGTCGTGGGTCACGTACACGGTGGTGACGCCGAGCCGGCGCTGCAGCGCGGCGATCTGCGTACGGGTCGAAACGCGCAGCTTCGCGTCGAGGTTCGACAGCGGCTCGTCCATGAGGAAGACCTGCGGCTCGCGCACGATCGCGCGGCCCATCGCGACGCGCTGGCGCTGACCGCCGGACAGCGCCTTCGGCTTGCGGTCCAGGTACTGCTCGATGTCCAGCAGCTTCGCCGCGTCGAGCACCTTCTGCTTGATCTCCGACGCGGGCCGCCCGGCGATCTTCAGCGCGAAGCCCATGTTCTGCGCGACCGTCATGTGCGGGTACAGCGCGTAGTTCTGGAACACCATCGCGATGTCGCGCGAACGAGGCGGCAGCTGGGTGACGTCGCGGTCGCCGATCCAGACCGCGCCCTCGTCGATGTCCTCCAGGCCCGCGAGCATCCGCAGCGCGGTGGACTTGCCCGAGCCCGACGGCCCGACCAGCACGAGGAACTCGCCGTCGGCGATCTCCAGGTCCAGCGCGTCGACCGCGGGACGCTCGGTCCCGGAGTAGCGCCGGGTCGCCTTGTCGTAGGTGATGCTGGCCATCGGTCAGTCCTCTCCCAATTTCGCGGAAACCCCGTGCGCGGCCTCGCGCGCCTCGAGGTGGCGTTGCTGGATCTCGATGCCCGCGGCGCGTAGTGCCCCGGTCGGCTCGCCCAGTTCGAGCCGGTTTTCGGTTCCGTGCCAGGTCGGCGGCTCGGCGGTGCCCGCGAGCGCCCAGGCGGCCTGCCGCGCGGCGCCGAGCGCGACGTACTCGCCGACCTCGGGGATCACGACGGGCAGGCCGAGCACGATCGGCGCGATCGCCCGCACCGCGGCGGACTGCGCACCGCCGCCGATCAGCAGCACGCGCTTCACGGCCATGCCCTGCGCGCGCACCGCGTCGAGCCCGGCGGCCAACCCGCAGACCATGCCCTCCACGGTCGCCCGCGCGACGTTCTCCGGCGTCATGTTCGCCCTGGTCAGCCCGTGCAGCGATCCGGTAGCGCCGGGCAGGTTCGGGGTGCGCTCGCCGTCGAGGTACGGCAGCAGCGTGAGCCCGCCCGCACCCGGTTCGGCGGACAGCGCGAGCCGGTCGAATTCGGCCAGGTCGACGCCGAGCATCGCCGCGCCCGCGGTGAGCACGCGCGCGGCGTTGAGGGCGGCGGTCAGCGGGAGGAACCGGCCGGTGGCGTCGGCGAATCCGGCGACCAGGCCGCTCGCGTCCGCCGCGCCGGTCTCGGTGACGCCGAAAACCGTGCCGCTGGTGCCGATCGAGATCACCGCGTCGCCCGGGGCCAGTTCGAGCGCGAGGGCGGCGGCCATGTTGTCGCCGGTGCCCGCGGAGACGAGCATGCCGTCGCTGGTGTGCCCGGCCACGTCGGACGGGCCGAGCACCGTCGGCAAATCCGGGGTGCGGCCGCCGAACGCGTGCGCGAGGACGTCGTGGCGGTAAGTGTTGTCCGTCGGCGAGAAGTACCCGGTGCCGGAAGCGTCGCCGCGGTCGGTCACCGCGGTTTCCGGGCGGCCGAGCAGCCTCCAGGTCAGCCAGTCGTGCGGCAGCAGGACGCGCGCGACGCGGTCGGCGTTCTCCGGTTCGTGCTCGGCGAGCCAGCGGAGCTTGGTGACGGTGAAGCTCGCGACCGGCACCAGCCCGACCGACTTCGCCCAGACACCGGGTCCGCCCAGTTCGTCGGTGAGGTCCTTGGCCGCCTGCGCGGAGCGGGTGTCGTTCCACAGCAATGCGGGCCGGACGACCTCGCCGGCCTCGTCGAGCGTGACCATGCCGTGCTGCTGCCCGCCGACGCCGACCGCCTTGACCCCGTCGAGCACGTCGCGAGTGGCGTCCGCAAACGCTTGCGCCCACGCTGCGGGGTCGACCTCGGTGCCGTCCGGATGCGGTGCGCGACCCGTGCGCACGACCTCGCCGGTGCGTGCGTCGCAGACCACGACCTTGGTCGACTGGGTCGACGAATCGACCCCGGCCACCAGCTCAGCTGTCATAGGGCTGCCCCTCCTCGACGTACTCCGCGGCCTCGACCGCCGTGCCTTCGTTCAGCGCCGCCTCGATCTCCTCGGTGGGAGTGGCTTCGCTGGTGATCAGGAGGTCGTAATCGCCGACAGTGCCGTGCGCGTACGTCGCGGTGCGGCCGAACTTCGAGTGGTCGAGCACCAGCACATTGCGGTTCGCGGCGCGCAGCACGGCCTTCTTGAGCTCGGCGTAGTCGCGGACCGGGTGGAACAGCCTGCCCACCGCGACCGCGCTCACCGAGACGAACGCGATGTCCACGCGAATGCGCTCGAGCAGCGCGAGCACGTCGGGACCGGAGCAGGAGTCGTATTCGGGGTGGTAATGCCCGCCGGCGAGGACCACGTCGACGCCGGTGCCCAGCAACCGCGCGGCCTGCAGCGAGTTGGTGATGACGGTGAGGCGCTCGATCCGGGCCAGCCGCTCGACCAGCGGAAACAGCGTGGTGGAGTCGTCGACGAACACCGCCTGGCCGGGCTCGACCTGCTGAATCGCGAGGTCCGCGAGGGCTTCCTTCTCGGCCGAGTGCAGCGTGAACCGGCTGGCGGTCTCCATGGTGAGCGCGGGATACGCCTCGACCTTGCCGCGCAGCTTCCGGAGCAACCGCTTGTCGGCGAGCTCGTCCAGGTCGCGGTGCATCGTCATGAGGCTCACGCCGAACCGCGCGGTGAGGTCGTCGATGCGGACTTCGCCCTGGTCAATGACGTAGTCGAGGATCTCGTGGCGCCGCTGCTCCACCGCGGCGTCGGACGGGCGCGTCTTCGGCCGTCCTGGCGTGTCTCGACTCACATCTTGTTCTTACCAGATATTGCCAGCCGAGTTAACACGTAACTCGATAACTCTTCGCTCACCTGCGAGCGCCCCCATGAGGTTTGCTCAGTAGCGCGGTGCGTTCGCGGCGTTGGTGCGGATGTCGTGAGGGGAACCCTGAGCTTGAGTTTTAACGTTTGGTGTCTGTTTTCTT
>NZ_SDLS01000062.1:0-15330 GCF_004522315.1 Amycolatopsis sp. CFH S0740
GAGGCCTGCGTGCGCAGGAACTGCCGCCAGGACGTGTCGATGTGCCGGGCCGGCGCTGGAGGTATGCGCGCACGCTTCAGAATCCGCCGGATCGTCGAGGCCCCGACCCGGTGGCCAAGCTTGAGCAGCTCACCCTGGATCCTCTTGTAGCCCCAGCTGTGGTTTTCTGTGGCCATCCGCTCGATCAGCCCGGCGATCGCCTCATCAACGGGCGGACGCCCATGCCGGTGCGGATAGGTCCACTTCGCGGCTACCAGCCGACGGTGCCAGCGCAGGATCGTTCCCGGGGTAACCAGCCGGTGTGTTCGCAGCGTCTTGGGCATCAGCCGGACCAGCGCGGCGAACACAGCCCGGTCGGCCCAGTCCAGGCGAGGTTTCGGGTTGCTTCGGCGCAGTACGGCGACCTCATGGCGCAGCACCAGCAACTCGATGTTCTTGGACGCCGACGAACGACCGAGCAACACCAACAGACCCAGCAGCCGGAGGAAGATCAGGTAGAGCAGACGCAGCGACATGCCCGGCGATCATGCCCTACCCGCCGAAAGAGCAATTGCCGCAGGTCAGAATGCATGATTAGACTTCTGGAACCCCACACGTGGCGAAGCACCAGTATCTCGACGTCCTTGGCCCTAGCGGACCGAGAAAGCAGACCCCACCAGCCGAACAACGTCACCATGACCAAATACATCAGTCGAAACAGCACGGCCGGAGAGCATCGCATAACCCTCACCCGGACAAACAGCAGGTCAGCGAACCACAGTCGAGTTACGGCACGGTATACGGCCGGTACGAGGTCGGCGAGCATCGAGGCGAACACCGGTAGTCCGTCCTGCGCGGGCTGACCGCGGGGCAGATCCGTCGTCGTGAGTCGCGCGCGCGGCGCGGCCTCGTTCTCAGGCGGCGCCGCGCGCGCGGAGCGGGGCGCTGACGTCGTGCAGGTGGTTGAGCACGTGGCGGTAGGTCGTGAACAGTCCGCATTCGGCGTACTCGATGCCGCGGTCGGTGCAGAACGCGCGTACCAGGGGTTGGGCTCGGCGAAGGTTGGCGCGCGGCATGCCGGGGAACAGGTGGTGCTCGATCTGGTAATTCAGGCCGCCGAGGGCGAAATCGACGCAGCGGCCGCCGCGGACGTTGCGACTGGTAAGGATCTGCCGGGTCAGGAAGTCCGGCCTGGTCTCCCGGGCGTAGGTGGGCATGCCCTTGTGTCCGGGCGCGAACGAGCAGCCCATGTACACCCCCCACAGTCCCTGGTGGACGGCGATGAACGCGATCGCCACCGGCGGGGACAGCACCACGAACACCGCGGCGAGGTACACGGCGGCATGCACGAGCAGCAGAACCGCTTCCGTCCGGCGCGCCGCGATCTCCCCGCGCCACGCGGCTTCGACACCGGCCCAGTGCAGGTTCAGCCCTTCCAGCAGCAGCAACGGGAAAAACAGCGCGGCCTGGTGCTTGGCCGTCCAGCGCACGAGCCCGCTGCGGTCGCGCGACTGCCCGCGGGTGAACGCGAGCAACGGGATGTCGAGGTCCGGATCCTCGTCCTCGTGGTTGGGGTTGGCGTGGTGGCGGGTGTGCTTGCCCATCCACCAGCCGTAGCTGATCCCGACGATCCCGCCGAGCATCCGGCCGACGCGGTCGTTGGCCGGTCCGGTCCGGAAGATCTGGTTGTGCCCGGCGTCATGGCCGAGGAACGCGATCTGGGTGAACATCACCGCGAAGAACACCGCGGTGACCAGCTGCCACCACGAATCGCCCACCAGGACGAAAACCAGGCACCCGGCGGCCAGAGCGAGCGCGGTGAGAGCGATTTTCACCGCGTAGTAACCATAACGCCGCTCCAGCAAGCCCGCTCCCCGCACGAGCCGGACGAGAGCGCCGAATTCCTTGCGCGACGCGGTCGTCTCGGCGCCGACCTTGGTCGGCGGAGTCACCGGCGATGTGACCATGGGATTCCTTCCCGAGTTCTGCGATGCCGGGGACTGGGGCGACCGGTCGCACTACGCGAATTCCCGCCAGGACGCGGCCCCAAACAAGGCCGGACCCGAGGGCTCGGCGGAGAACGCCGCGCACAAGCTCGGTGCGCGGGCCGGCATCCCGGTTATCGGCGGGGAGCCGTGCCGCTCGGACTTCCGCTCCGGACCCTGCCCAGCCGGCAAGATCCCCGCGAAGCAGGATTGGCGATACCCGAATCCCCGCGTATGCGGTGAGCTGGCCGGCTCGCATCGCCTTCTGAGCGGAACGAGACCGGCTCTCCGCTCGAGATCCGCACCGCGATCAGCGGTCGCGTCATAGTCCACAATGCACTCATCGCTCTCCGTATCCCGTCGGCGGAGTGACCTGGAACGGATTTCTTCCCGATTTCCGCGGTGCCCCCGATCGGAGGACTGACCCGTCCAAACCGCTCCCGGTGACGAAGCAGGACCGTCCACGAAGGCCATTCCCGCGCGGACGGCTGTCCGTGCGGGAATTGCCGGCGTTCGCGCCGGGCGGGAAGGAGATCGCCCGTGTTTGGCACCCGCTATGCCGCCTCGATGATCGCCCGGAGCGCGGAGAGTCCCCAGGACCGAAGCAATTTCCTGCAAGCCGCAGGCATGGCCGGGCTCGACGTGGCCGGCGCTCTCGGGCTCGGCGCCCTCACGAACCCCGCCGGGGCCGCCGTCCGCGAGGCCGCCCCGGTCGCGCAAGACTCCGGCCAGGTGAGCGACGGCGCGGTGCTCAACTTCGCACTCGACCTGGAATACCTCGAAGCCGAGTTCTACCTGCACGCCGTGACCGGACGGGGGCTGGCCGACTCGATGACCTCCGGCACCGGCACGCGCGGCGGTGTGACCGGCGGACGGGCGGTGCGGTTCGAAACCCGGGCCGCGCGGCAGTACGCGCAGGAAATCGCCGGCGACGAGAAAGTGCGCGTCCCATTCCCGCGGACCGCGCTCGGTTGAACCGGTCCGCAGAAGTTGGACCGGTTGGGGTGGAGGTCAGGCGGTGAGGGTTTGGGCTCGGTATTCGGTTGGGCTGAGGCCTCCGAGGGTGGTGGAGATGCGGGTGGTGTTGTACCAGTGGATGTAGTCGTGCAGTGCGGCGGTGAATTCCTCGATGGTGTCGAAGCTGTTGTGGTGGAACAGTTCTCCTTTGAGGTGGCTGAAGAAGTTCTCGACAATGGCGTTGTCGAGGCAGGTGGCGCGGCGTGACCTGGACTGGGTCAGGCCCGCTTCCTCGATCAGGGCGCGCCAGGAGCGGTGCCGGTACCGGAAGCCCTGGTCGGTGTGGACCAGCGGCGCGGCACCGGGGGCAGGGCGGCGATCGCCCCACGCAGCGAGGTGGTGGTCAGGTCCAGCGACGGGGACGGGCCGCAGGCCCAGGCGACGACGGAGCGGGCGAACAGGTCGATGATCGGTGACAGGTAGACCTTGCGGTCGCCGATGCGGAACTCGGTCACGTCGGTGACCCATTTCCTGTTCGGAGCGTCGGCGCCGAACTGGCGGTCGAGCGGGTTCTCGGCGGTCATGCCGGCCAGGACCGGCGCCGGCGCGGCCGCCGGATCTTGCAGACCAGGCCGAGGGTGTTAATGACCTTGAGCACGGTCTTCTTGGCGATCTGCCAGCCGTCGCGGACCAGCACCGCGTGGATCCGCCGGTGCCCGTAGCGGCCGCGGGCGGCCTCGAACGCCTCGGCGACCGCGGTCTTGAGCCCGGCGTGCGGGTCGGGCCGGCCCAGGCGAGCCTGGTGGTAGAAGAACGTCGACCGGGCCAGTCCCGCGACCACCAGCAGCGAGTAGTCGACCTTGAGGGCGGCGATCGCCTGGGTTTTCACCCTCGCCCCTGCTCCCTCAAGGCCCGCAATTTTCCAGGCAGGCCACCTTCGCCGACAGCCGCAGGTTCTCCGCGCGCAACCACTCCAACTCGCCCGGCCCGGACCGCTCCGCCGCTGCGGCCGGGGGACGGCCTTTCCGCCGGGGCCGCAACCCGTGATCGCGGGCCAGCTCGAGCGCGGTCGCCTCCCCGCCGACATAGCGGGCCACGACCTCGAGCTTGAACTCGAACGCGAACGACCGCCGGTCCGGTTTGTTCATCAACGCCCCNCGAACGACCGCCGGTCCGGTTTGTTCATCAGCGCCCCCGCGCTCCGCAGCATTCAACGATCACGCAAGCGTTGCACCGCCGTCTCCGACACGCCCAACCGGGCCGCGACCGCCTTGCGGCCGCGCCCGGCCTCGAACAACACCACAGCAGCCTCCCGCTGCCCCTCAGACAACGAACTGCACGAATACAACGAACACGCTCGCCGCAAGCCGGAACTCGATTCCCAGTCCAACTCCCGGGGAACGGTCAAGACTCTGAGCCCCTCAGGGTTCCCCTCACGGACCTGTCGAAACTCACATCGGGCGCTACTCGGATATTTCGGCGACGACGGCGTCCTGTGTGGACACTCAGCAAGCCGAGGCGACGCGGCTTGTGTTCCGGACATCGGGAGTCAGCCCTGGTTCGCCGACCGTCCATATCGGACAGTGTCGCCGCCCTTGTGGTGTGCGGCCTGGTCGTGCTGCCGGTCGAGAATGCCTGCCAGCTTGCGCGTCGCCCCGCGAAGCGCCTCGTCCACCGAACCCGCGAAGTGGGTGACCACGACGGCGGACTTGCCCTCGGGACGGGCCTCGAGCACGCACCGGCGGTCCACCCCGGCGGCACCGGACGCGACTTCGTCGCTGAGGTGCGCCTCCAGCCGGATCAGGTGGTCGCTGAACCGCGAGAGCGCGGCACGGAGTTCCTCCTCGGCCCAGCGGTTCAGCTCCGCGCTGCCGGGAACGTTGTTGTCGGTGCTGATCTCGACCTGCATGTGCGGTCCCTTCGGAATGCGGCCGCGCGGGTCCTGGAGCGCGGCCTGTGCCACGCTCACCGGAACCGCCTTCACCGCCTGCGCCCAGCCTACTCCTGACGGTCAGCCGCGCCCGGCGATAGTTTCGCGCCAACGGAATCCGGCGCGCTCGGGAGCCTGGCGGGAGCAGCTGCCGTCCGCCATTCCGGCCCGGCACAAGGAAATCCGGCTGATTCCGCCGGGCGGTCTCCCTTTCGGCGTAGGCTTGGCAGACAGGTCCGCCTCCGCAGGCATCCGCTGCCGGAACGGTCCCGCACCGGCCGGACAGGAGCGCCATCATGGAGTACGCCTCGAACGAGTCCAGCACGGGCGTCGTGCTCGGACCGCCCGCTCTCGGGCGGCGATTGCGCTTCAAAGAACAGCACGCGGCGAAAGGCTGCTTCGACGGCGCTTGGTGGCCCCGTTCGCGGGAACCGGTCACGGAATTCAGCGCACTCGCCGCCGCGCTCGTCGACCGCTTCGGCCGGGTGGACCGGATCGGTTTCAACCCCGGCGCCTGGGACCTCGCACCCGCCCGGCTCGCCCACGGACCGGCTCTCGTGCGGCTGGCCGCGTTCTACGGCCTCCAGCAGCACACAGTCGTGGTCATCGGCCCGCGCATCCACCACCTGACGCTGCTGGTGATCCCGCCGGAAGCAAGCCCGGCGGCGGCGGAACGCGCCCTGTGCTCGGCCATCGACCCGGACAGCACCGACGCGGCGCACGTGATCCTCGCCGCCAGCGGAGCACTGGAGGCTGCCTGACCGGCGCCAGGCGGGAATGAACAGCGGCAGGCCAGGGTTGTCGCGGACGCCGTGCGCGAGACGACGCTTCCGCATCGGAGCGGTCCGCGACAACAGGCACGGCAGAAATCGCACCAGGAACGCCCACGCGCCCCGGTATTCGCAGCAGAATCACGAGGGCAGCGCCGACCAGCCCGCACTCCGCCCTCCCGACGACCGACCCCGCTACCAGCCCCCTCGGTTCGCTGGCTGCGCGGACCCCGCCGCACAAGCACGACCTCTGGCCCCAGGATGCCCAGCTTTCGGACCTGCCCGCACGCAGCACGCGCCGTCTGCCACCGATCCACCCAGCACAAGGCGCGGCGACGCCGCCTGATCACAACACGCAGAAAGCGAACCATCGATGTTCACCTTGACCGGAGCAGCCACCGAAGCGATCAACCAGCTCACCGCATCCCAGAACTTCCACGCCGAAGGCGGCCTGCGCCTCACGCTCGACGGCCTTCCCGAGGACGGCGCCGCATTCGCCGTGGACGTCGCCGCCTACCCCGCGGCCGGGGAGGACATCATCGCGACCGGCGACACCCAGGTGTTCCTCGCCCGCGAGACCCGCGTCCGGCTCGCCGACAAAACACTCGACGTCCGAAAGGACATCAACGGGCACTACGCCTTCCACATCACGACAACACCGTGACCGGCCGGCCCGCACCGCGGCCACGACGCGCAGTCCGCGAAACCCCTCGCCGAGTTCGGGGGCTTGAGCCGCGGCCGGTCGACGACCGGGACGGAAGAGGACGACCCGCGCGGGCGCGGCGTCTTCCCCGTGAACGGTTCTTTTTCTCGTCCCGATTTCCGGCTGCTCAGAAGCGAAGTCCCGCTGCCGTCGGCGTTTCCGCGGCCGGGGAGGCAAAGGGTGTAGTGTTGGCAGTGTCCGAGAGCATCTCGTGCGTGAGCGGTCAAGCTTGCGCCGTCCTCGGCACCCAGTCCGGACGGTGACAGCGGCCGGGGACGGGAACGCCGCCATGGCACCGAACCTCCGCACCGTCGCCAGCACTGTCTCGGCCAGGAAAGCCGCCACACCGGCCTGGCGCGCACCACGCCTGCGGCTGAAACCGGACGGCCCAGCAACGGGATACGTCGACGGCGCATGGTGGCCCTACACCCGCGAACTAGCCGTGGAACTGCCGGCGTTGCTCGCGATGCTCGCCGCGCGGCTGGACCGGATCGAACGGGTCTCCTACCACCTCGCCGCCTGGACTCCGGCTCAGCGCCGGCTCACCGTCGACGGCTCCGCGATCCGGCTCGAAGGATTCCGCGCGCACCACCCCGACACGGTGACCGTCACCGGAGCGCGGGGACCGCGCCGGCTGGTTCTGCTGGTCGTACCGCCGGAGACCGGGCAAACCGACGCGCATCGCATTCTGGCGGCCGCGGCGCACCGGGACCACCTCGATACCGTCGAGTCCCTGCTCGCCGCCCCCAGCGAGACCGACCACGAGGCGGCGGCCGCCGGCGCGATGGACGACGCGACCCAGCGCTGGGACGTCGACGGCGGCCGCATCCCCGCGTCAGCCTAGATTTTCCCGCGACCCTCCGGCGGGACGAGCGCCCACCGCAGGGTCGCCGCGGCGGCGGGGCGGCCTCCTCCGCGTTGTTCCCGCAAGCGGCCGCCCGACGGATCACGATCTTTCTCGCGCCAAGCGAACCTGGTCGTCCGCTCTGGCGGGCGAGCCGGCCGGGCGAGCTGTGGCGGCGAGAAAGCGACTGAACCACAACACATCCGGAAGCACCGCGCAACCAGCCGGAGCCGTGCCAGGCACACCCGCCCCGAAGTCCACGGCCGGGCAGGCACAACCTCGGAGTGCCCAGGTCTTCCAGTCACAGCTGATCCGTCGCCATCTCTCGCGTGGTCGAGCCGGCGCGAAACTGCGTCGGCACGCGCCGACACCAGTGCCAGGGAATCCTGAACGGACTGATTCCACCCCTGCCATCGGCGTCTTTCGCTTCAGCGAAAGGAAATTTCCAGCAGGCCGCGAAAGCAGGCGCCGGACGCCCTTCTGCTCGCCCATGCCTATCGCGAACCGCCGCGCCCCGCGACGGAGACGATCCCGTTCTGGGCTGGCCGCCGCCGCGAGCGACCGTTCGGAACCGGTCCGCGCGACGCGGATTCGGACGGCAGTTCCCTGTTCGGCACGCGCGGAGCTTCGAAAGCCCGGCCAATGGCGGTCCTGCGTTCCACGTCGCCGCGTCGGTCTCCGGAGTCAGCCGGCTCGCAGCGCTTGGCTCAGCGCGACACCGACCGTCATCGACTGAGCGGACCGCCCTCGTCGTGTCGGCCATTCAGGTCTCGCGCGGATGCCTTATCTTGAGCCGTCCACTGGCCAGCTCGCCGGACACCCGGATCAACGGGGAACCCGGCACATACGGGTCCGCCGCCTTGTCGATGACCCTGCCGCTGGTCGCGCTCAGCTCCTCGACGCGGATCGACCATCCGCGCGGCACGGTCACCTGCACCTGCCCCGAGCCGGTGCAGACCATTTTCAGCTGGATTTCCGTGTGCCGGCACACAGCCCGGGTGAAGTCGATCCGGACGCGGCCAGAGCCGCACTGCGCCAGGATCCGCCGCGGAACGACCCACTCGCCCTCCTGCTTGACCGAACCGTTGGTGGTGCGGAGCACGAGCGCGGGTGGTTCGGAGAACGGCGGTTCGGGCGGAAACAGCGACAGCCCGGGTAAATCGGCCAGCACCGATTCCATCTGTCCCCGGGTCCCCGCCGCGAGCACGACGCCGACCCGGTCGCTGAACTCGTCGAGACCGAGCAGGCCGTCACCGACGGCCTGCCGGAGCAGTTCCACCGCACGGTCGCGGTCGGCATCGGACGCACGCTGATTCCCGCGCGCTACGTCACCACCGCGCGGTTCGAGTTCGCCGTCTGACACGTCCTCAATCTATCGGGTCGGCCGCCGAACAGCGACCAGATGACCGAAAGCCCGTGCGGTGCAATACGCCGTGAGCAAGGTCGCGCGCTAATCGGACATTCGGCTGCCGGCACGGTGATCCGGACGCCGAGGATGCGGCGGAAGAACACACCGCGCGCAACGTCCATTTCGCGCCCGCCGCGATCGCCACGGCTCCGGTGCCGCATCGAGCTGCGATCGGTCGCGTCTCGTTCTCGCTTTGCCTCATCGCAACCAGCCCTGGCACGAAGTTCGCGACAGGACTCGCGACTCGCGACCCCGAGGCAGAAGGTCTTTTCGCCCGCTCGCGACCACTGCGGCGAGATCCCGGAATCAGTCGCTGGTGTGTGTCGATGTTCCAGAGCTTGCCCAGCCGGCAGAAGGTGCGCTGAGGATCGGAACCGGGTTCCTTGTCGAGAGCGACGCCGCCCAAGAGGGATGCGCGTGCGCTGCTCCGCGGACGGCTGAAACCGCGCGACACGCCTTGCGTGCCCGATCGCCGCGAAGGCCTTTGCCTGCCCGGAAGAATTTCCCGAACACGGCCGGACTGTCGCTGATCGGAAAGGCGGACCCCGCTGCCTGCTTTGCTGCTAGTCGGTTCGAATGCCCCGATCTCCAGCCCCGCACGGAGGTTGCGCCGGATGTCGCCCGCCGCGTGCTGATCTCCATCGGCGGCGGACGCCGGTCACGAAGCCGATGCTCCGAACGCTCCGGCATCTCGGCGAGTTCCGCGGCATCGGGCACTCGCGCACCTGTGTCCGTACCTCGCCACGGTGCTCCGCACGCTCCAGTTCGGCCGTCCGCGACGGCTGCGGGGCAAGCCAGGCTGTCTGGTCGTCGCAACCGGCCGCCACGACTGCGGCCAGGGCCAGTCCGCTTCCTCTGGTCGATCTCCACGACCGCCTTGGTCGCTGTCGGGCTCGGCGGGCGACACTCACCGCCGGCGGACGCCTTCCCCGGACCAGCCCAAGCGCGCCCACACGGTCTTTCCGTCCAGATTGTCGTGCACTCCCCACTCGTCCGCGAGCCGGTCCACGAGCTGCATCCCCCGTCCGTGCGGCGCGGTCCCTCCCCGAGCACGGACGACCGGCCAGCCGTGCGAGAGGTCGTCCGCTTCCACGACGACCAGGCAAGGCCGGGGCTGTTCGGTCAGCCGGACCCACGTCGGGCCGAGGGTGTGCGCATGGGCGTTCGTCACGAGTTCGTCGAGCACCAGGAGCACGTCGAGCCGACGATCGGCGCTGAGGCTGCCGAGCAGACCGGCCGCCCAGACGCGGACGGCGGGCACCGACGAGAGGCCGGTCCCGCGCACGTCGAGCGTCCACGGGCATCCATTGTCCCCTCCGCTGCCGGTCATCCGCCGCGATCCGTCCCGGCGGACAGACTCGCGGAGGGAACGCAACGGGCCGATATCCGGATTCTCATCAAGGAGAGGTACCCGGCAGGACATCCCGTCCACACCCGTTCCGGCCGGGTTTCTTCGCGGCCGGACGCGATTGCGTCCCTTGGGCGGCAGTTCGGGCGCGGACGGTCGTCCGATTCCACCCGCGCGAGCGAGGCGAACCGGTCCGGCTGGCCGCCGCATCCGGGCACGGTGCCGCCCCGCCGCGGTCCAGCCGGCGGGGGAAGCGGCGCGCTCGCCGCTCCGTCGCCGGCAACTCGCCGGCAGCCTCGGACCAAGCCCGCGTCTGCGACGGTTCGGCAACGATGATCGGCCCGTGATCCGCGCGCAGGACAGACGTCGCTCCTTGTGCCGGAATGGACGGTCCGATGACCTGAGCGGACAAGGATTTCCCACGCGGTCCCGGCCCTTTCGTCCGACCGGCCGCGTGCAGCGCGCGAGGCGCGGCAACCGGATCCGCCTCCGGAGGGATCGTCAGGTCGCGGACGTGCGGCCTGGTCACCACGACGGAGCGTTGCCGGCGGCGGGAAAACCGGGCAGGCAACCAGGTGCGGCCCGTGGCGGAGCGGGGAAGAAACGAGATCCCCAGTGACCGGATTTGAGCCTGTTGCGGCCCACCCGCCCGAACTGTTCGACCTAGGCGCGGATTTCCGTGCCCGGCTTCCGGGACCGCGGCCGCCGGGCGCTGTCGAAACAGCCCTCCTCGGCGTCCGGCCCCTTGTACCGCGACCGCTCGCCTGCCGGCAACAAGTCCGATTCCCATGCCCGCCGCCAGGTTCGCCGGGACAGTCGCTCCCGTCCGGCCGGCCCGTTGGCGGACGCCGATACCACCGGCCCTACGCGCCGGAAAACGGCTCCGAAGCCGGGGCTCGCCGACGCGGGAACCGGCTCTGCGCCGGAGGAAACCGCGGCCGGAGTACGTCCTGCGGGCGGATCAGCGCATCGGGCCGCGACGGGACCTGCGAACCGCTCCGAGATTGCGTTGTTATTCTTTCCGCACAACGGGTTCCGTCATTCGCACGGCAGCGGGCCACGCCGCACCGTCACCCTCCCGAGTGGGCGCTGCCGACGGAGCACAAACCCGCCCGCAGCTGCTCGGCGGCATCATGGCCGCTGGGAAGACGATGGTGCGCCGTAGGCCGGCTGCATGCCGTGCTCCCGTCCCCGGTTCACGTGACCGGATGAGACCCGAGGACGATGCGGGCTCCTGCACCCGCACACGGAATGCCTTCGGACACCGCTGACAGTACACCCTCCCGCTGCTGCCGTCGCCGCTGTCGCGGACCGCGATCGCCGGCTGGAGCCCTGCCCAACCTCGTCGGCTGGTGCGGCGCAGGCGAACCGGTGCCGCACCGGCAGAGCCGTGTCCCTGTCGCTTGCGGAGGGGCCGGGAACCTCGCGGAGCGCCCGCCGCCCTGCCAAGCGACCGCGCCCCGGCCGGGCGGCTTTCCGCTCCCGCGCTTAAGGATTCCACAATGGACGAACGCGAGACCGCGGCCGCGCCGGACGCCGGGCAGTCGGCCGGAAGCGAATACACAGAGCTGTCGGCGGGACTGCTCGGCGGCGTCCGGTGCGGTGCGCGGCGGGAGCACCTTCGCCGTTTCGGCGGCAATGCTCGCGTGGCGGCAGGCGGCACGGCAGTTGTCGATTACAGGCCGCGATGTCGGCCGACGACAAGGCCGGCCCGGCTGAGCTGCGGCTGGCGGGTCGGCAAGCACACGCGCCACCAGGTTCATCCGAATGTTCGAGGGGACCGGCCCGGACATCGGCCGTGCAGACCCGGCAGGGCGGCGCCGAGGCCGGTTTCCTGTGCCGTACGGCGAAATGCCAGGCTTGCCTCTTCGTTCCTCCGCTGTTGCCGGGGGTGTCGACCTCTCCATGGGCCGAACGGCAACGAAGGCGACCTCGAGCATGGGAAGCCGGATGACAGTCTCAGGCCGGAGGCAGCGCGCGGCCCGTTGCAGCGCGGGTTTCGTTGAAGCCGCCCGCTCCGAGTGCGGGCACGTCGGCAGCGGCTGGTGGCCGCGGTCAGCGGACCACGCCACGCTACTGCCTGCCGGCGCCGCGACGCCGGCCGAAGCGGCCGGACAGCTCTCGGCCCGGCCACTGCTGCCGGGAGCCAGCCGCGCTCCGTGGGCGGCGAAGACCGGACTCGCTCGCACCGCAAGTCAAGCAGCCGCTTTTCTCTCTCGCACCGCCGATCTCGTGCGCACTCTGCTCGAGCTTGCGGCTGCGGCGGACCCGGATGGTGTACTGACATCGCGTCAGGGTGCCCGTAGTGTGATTCCGCAGAGGGGGACGGCCTCAGCCCTGCCCGGGATCGTGCAGACGCCGTTCCGCCCCGGCACCGGCTTGCTGCCCGCGAGACGGAACTGGTCGCAGTGAGCCGGAGGTTCTGGTGCCGCCTGCCTACCCCTTCGGGGCGATCCCCGGCCGTCGTGACCCGCCCTGCGGGTACTGCGGCGAGCGGCCCGTGTCCACGAGCCTCCAGACCGCTCTGGTGCGCGACTCGTCGGTCGTCGATTCCGTGGAATTGGCCTTGCCCGGACAACGGGTCGTCCACGCGTGCTGCGACGAGCACCTGGCCGCGCTGGTGAGCAAGGCCAAGCTCGAATGGGTTGACGAGCAGTGGTGGTTCGGGCTGCTGTGCCAGGCCAGCCGGGACTCGTCGCTGAGCCGCGCATCCCTGCGCCAGATCTCGCGACGGGTACGGCTTTCGGAGGCACAGCTGGACGCGGCGTTGCGGTGGAACGCCGCGCGGGCCGACCCGCTCGCGCGCTTGCCGGGCGGGCAATCGTGCTGAACGGAACTCGGTGCGTACCCCTCGAGCACACCGCCCCTGACGAAACTCTGCCAAGCGGATCCGCATTCCGCGTCTGCACTGGCGTCGCCTGCGCCGACACGAGCGCAACCAGCAGCCATCTGCGCCGGAACCGCCGAACCGTCGTGCTTCACCAGCGACACACGCTCCGCGCAGCGCCGTGAGCACGTCGTTCGAGGCGCGGAAGCACCGGAGATTCCAGCCGCGCCCGCCGGGTTCACCGCGTGGCGCGCCAGATCCTCGCCGGTGCCGAACACGGATGTCGACGGCGGCAGGGCCGCGCTCTCCGAATCCGGCCGGGCGGTTGCCGGTCACGGCGATCGGCACGGTTCCTCGGCGGACCGGCCTGCTCGGTGCCGCCGGAGATCCCCGTCGGGAACGGTCCCCGGCCGGCGGCCCGGTCGCCGGGATGCCGGGACGGCGCCGAGCGGGTGACCGTTACCTGCTGAGGCCCAGGCGCGTGTAGGGTCAGTGGTGTCCGGGAGCATCCCGTGTGCGGGCAATCGAGTTTGCACCGTCCCCGGACTCCGCCTGGTTCTCGCGCGCCACGTGGTGACGATCGCGGCACGCCGGCCTTCTCGTCCCAGTTCCGGTGGTTGCCGGGGCTGGAGCGTCATGAACGTACCGCACCGCATTCCGCCGCGGGCCCGTACGGAGCCCGTCCATTCCCCGGGCACCGTCGCCAGCGTGTTCCGCACGGCCGCGAACGGATCGGCGACCGCCGGCCGAAGAGCCCGGCGATGATCGCGATGCGCGCCGCGCTGGCGCCGACCGCCGCGGCGCCGTCCGGCGATTGCCCGGTCTGTCCACATCAGACAGACGCGCACGACCCGATCGCGGACCGCTTCTGCGCCGCGACCGCAGCAGGCGCGCTCCACCGCCGCTGCGCCTGCGCCGCTGGCGGCCGCGAAACCACGAAAGAGGAACGACCCATGACCGCACGAATCGACTTCGTCTCCCGCTACGACCAACGCGTCGCCAAGGTACGGGACCTGCTCAAGCAAGACACCGGCCTCACCGACACCGCTTGCCAGGCCCTCGCTGTGCGACTGCTGCACCTCATTGACGAAACGCCCGAAGACCTGCGCCGATAACGCCCTCGGGCACACGTTGTCCAGACCACCATCGAGCAAAAGGAACCCGGTGCACCAGCTCACTCTCGGCGTCGTCGCGCATTCGCGGAAACCGGACGAACGCCGATTGCCGATCCACCCCCGGCATCTCGAGCGGATCGACGCCGATCTGCGCGAGCGCATCTACCTCGAACACGGCTACGGCGAGGACTTCGGCGTGCCCGACGAACAGCTGAAAGGCACCGTCGCCGGGCTGCGCACGCGGGAGGAACTCATCGCCGAATGCGACGTCGTCCTGCTCGCCAAACCGGTGCTGAGCGACGTCGCCGAACTGCGGCCGCACCAGGTGCTGTGGGGCTGGCCGCACTGCGTCCAAGACCGGGAACTCACCCAGCTGGCCGTCGACCGCAGGCTGACGCTGATCGCGTTCGAGGCGATGAACCACTGGACCCGCGACGGGTCCTTCGGGCTGCACGTGTTCCACAAGAACAACGAGCTGGCCGGCTACTGCTCGGTCCTGCACGCCCTGCAGCTGACCGGGTCGACCGGCGACTACGGACGCCGCCTCCGGGCGGTGGTCATCGGTTTCGGCGCGACCGCGCGAGGCGCGGTCACCGCGCTCAACGCACACGGCGTGCACGACGTGCGCGTCCTCACCGGCCGCGGCATCACCGCGGTCGGCTCGCCCATCCACTCCGCGACGATGGTGCACTTCCAGCACGACGCGAACAGCCCCGGCGACCCCCGCCGCAGCCACGCACTCACCGACCGCGGACGAGTCCCCCTCGCCGGATTCCTCGCCGAGCACGACATCGTCGTCAACTGCGTGCTGCAGGATCCCGCCGAGCCGCTGACGTTTCTCGTCAAAGCCGACCTGGACGCGTTCGAACCAGGCAGCCTCATCGTCGACGTCTCGTGCGACGAGGGCATGGGCTTCAGCTGGGCCCGGCCCACCACCTTCGCCGACCCGACCTTCACCGTCGGCGAAGGCATCACCTACTACGCCGTCGACCACAGCCCGTCCTACCTGTGGAGTTCGGCGACCTGGGAGATCAGCGAGGCCCTGCTCCCCCTGCTGCGACCCGTGCTCGACGGACCCTCCGCATGGGACACCGACGACACCATCGGACGCGCCGTCGAAATCCGCGACGGCGTCATCGCGAACCCGGCGATCCTCACCTTCCAACGGCGCTCCGCGGCTTATCCCCACCGCGTGACGTAGCCGTCGGCACCCGCTGCCGCCGGTCCGGTCTCGTCGCCCAGATTCTCGGCATTCGCTCAGGAAGGAGTCTCAATGACTGCGATACCGAGCACTGGCAAGGACGTCGTCACCGAGGTCGGCGAGTGGCTCGGCGGCGAATTCGCCAGCCTGTGCGGTTCCAAAAGTCGCTCACCGGTGCTCACCAGCGGCTTTACGCGGCTCGTTCGTATTCGTTGATCAGGCCCCCGAGAAGCCGCTGTCGCTTGATCCGCTGAGTGTTGAGG
>NZ_SDLS01000063.1:0-12186 GCF_004522315.1 Amycolatopsis sp. CFH S0740
AGAGACACAAACTGTGTCATATCAGCTGGGACTGAACAGTGCATGTCACGCACCCAATGTGGCATTCGGTGCGTCGGACGCACCCAACGCCACATTGGGGCGCATGCCGGGCGGCGGCGGGATCGGTGGCCGGGAAGCAGCGGGCGGTCCGGAGCGTCAGCCCGCTTGCACCTTCTGCGCCGCCTTCGCGTAGCCGTCGGCCAGGCCGAAGACCTTCTGCGCGTACTCCGTCGAGTTGTTGTACGACAGGATCCCCGACCACCAGCCCGCCGGGCTGGCCATGTCGCGGCCGCCCGCGCACAGGTAGCGGGCGGCGGTGAGGGCGGCGTCGTCGATCTGCTGCGGGTCGGCGCGGCCGTCGCCGGTGGCGTCCGACGCCCACTTCCGCCAGGTGCCCGGGATGAACTGCATCGGGCCGACCGCGCGGTCCGCGACCGGGTCGCCGTCGAGCTGGCCGCCGTCGGTGTCGCCGATCGCGCGGACCCCGGAGGAACCGTCGAGCGGGACGCCGATGATCGGCTTCGACGGGCGGCCGTCCGCGCCGAGGACCGCTCCGCCGTACTGGCCGTGGTTGGACTCGATGCGGCCGATGCCGGCGAGCGTCGCCCAGGAGATGTGGCAGCCGCGGTCGACCTCGCGCATCGCGAGCTCCGCGTTGCCGTACGCGCGCACCGCCCGCGCCGGGATGCCGGTGGCGGGCGCGACCTTGTCCGCCCAGCCCTGCAGCGGGTCGCCGCCGGTCGGGCGCGCCGACTGCGGCGCGGTGCCCTGGTCCGCGGCCCCGCCCGCGACGACGGCGTTGACCGGCGCGATCGAACCGGGTTTGACGTCGACCGCCTTGACGCTCAGCGCCGGGATGTCCGTCGTGGTCGGGCTGGCTTCCGGGGCGGCCGCCCTGGTGACGATCCAGACCCCGCCGCCCGCGACGGCGAGCACCGCGACGACGACGGCGAGCCGCACCGCGAGCGCGGCGCCATGACCGCGACGGGCGGGCGACGGGGCGGCAGCGGGAGCCGCGGTCTCGTCCCCGGTCCGCTCGGTGTCGGGGGTCTGTCCGGTGGCGGGCACGAAACTCCGGTCCTCCAGCATGGCTTGGGGTTCGCAACACACAACGAGCCCGCGCAGGTTAGCGTTACGCACGCATCGCCATGGCCCCCGCCACGCCGGTTCACCCGGCCGGGTAACCCGGTTCCGTCAGGTGGACGGTTCACGCCGCACAAACACTCACCAGCCCGCTGTCGAGGCGGGGTTGGCCGACGCGAAGCCCCACGTCGAGGCGGGGTTCGGCCGGAGCGGCTGCCGTCGGGCTTCGCCGACCGGACGCGCCAGGCGGGCTTCGCCGCGGTGGCGGCACCGCCAAACAAAAACGTCCGCCGCATGCGGCTTCCGGCGCTCCCGGCAAGGAGTGCTTTCCACCGCACCGCGACGGGCGCTTCGCCGTGTTGCCTGGCCGATTCGCCGACCAGGCAACACAGCTGTCAAACAGGCTTCTTCCCGCGCGAACCGCGGGATGAACAGTTAGGCACTTCTTCCGGCGCGAGCCGGATGGAACGAACTATGAGGCGCTTCCTGCCGCGCGAGCCACACGGACGAACGACCAGCCACGCCCTCCCGCGCAAGCCGCACGGAACGAACCATCAGCCACATCCACCCGCGTGAGCCGCACGGAACGAACGATCAGCCACGTCCACCCGCACGAACCACGGAACGAACGCCCGCCCGCTTCCTCCCGCACGAACCGCGGAACGAACGATCAGCCACATCCGCCCGCGCCAACTGCACGGAACGGACGTTCAGGCACTTCACCCCACGCGAACCACGCGGAACGAACGGTCAGGCAGGCTTCTGCTGCCGCGCCAGCCGCGCGACGCACCAGGCGGGCGCGCTGCCCCGGCGGAGGTGCTGCAGCACCGTCATCGGGCCGAGCCGCCGAGCGAGGTCGGACGGTGCGAGACCGGCCGCCCGGTAGTCGAGGGCTCGCTGGTCCAGCGGGCTGATCCCGGCGTCCCACCACTGCTGCGCTTCGGCGACGTCGCCGACCATCTGCCACCAGCCCGCGGCGGCGACGAGCAGTTCTTCCGGGACCTCCGGCAGCCGGGCGCGCATCGCGTCGAGGTAGCCGGGGTCGGCGGCCTCGACCGGGGCCCAGCGGGCGGGTCCGGACCGGGCGCGCTGGCCGGGGATGCCGGGCGGAGCGGCCGGCGCGTCGGCCAGCCAGGCCGAGGCGATGCGGTCGACCTCCTGCTCCTCGGGGGTCTTCTCGCGCTCGGCCGACCACTGCCGGATCAACGCGTCCACTCCGGGATCTCCGGTCATCCCTGCCTCCTCATCGGTCCCCGACGGGCAGGCATTTCGACCGCCTGCCCCGTTGCGCGTCCACGATTGGCTCCCCACGCGTGACCGGGCCGAAAACCCGCCGTGACCCGGCTCCCGGGGGACCGGAGAACCGGCTGATCACGCAATGTGAGCACCGTAGGGCGGCACCCGCTTTCTCCGCCATACCCCGGACCCTGGAAATTCGGTGACCAGGCGGTTTTACGGGCCAATCCACCCGGATGGTCGAGCGAAGTGCCCGAATCCCGGGATCCGGTGACAAAGCGTGACTAGGTGGCCGGACGGGCGCGCGAGGGCGGTCCGGCGAGCGGGAAAACCGGGGTCAGGCGAAGAGGCTCTTGAAGAACGTGACGATCGCTTCGGCGCCGTCCTTGAGCCAGCCGAGCACGCGGTGCACGAAGGCCGCGGAGTTGGTGGGCTGCGTGATCAGGAAGAACAGCACGAGCGCGACCACTCCGACGACGACGATCTTCTTCAGGCCGCTCGACATGGTTTCGTTCCCCTCCGCTCCCCCGGCGCCCGGTCGGACGCCGGCCCCGCCTCGGCAGAGTCGGCTCCCACTGTAGTGACGGCACGCCGGAATGGCCCGTCGCAGGCCCCGATCCAGCCAGAAAGCTCACGGCCGGGTGACCCCGGTCACCATCGGGTGACCCGGGTCCGGAGAAGGCCCCCGGTACGCTCCGGCGATGGACGACGGCCCAGTGACTCTCCGCCCGGTGCGCGAGTCCGACCTCGGTCTGCTGGAGGCCCTGACCAACGACCCGGAGACGGTCGGCGAGCACCAGTGGTTCGGCTGGCACGACCCCGGCTACGTCCGGCGGCTCTGGCGCGAAAACGGCATGCTGACCACCGACAACGGCATGCTCGTCCCCACGCTCGACGAACGTCCGCTCGGGCTCGTTTCGTGGCATCGCACGCGGACCGGCCCGCACACCTACTGCTGGAACATCGGCATGGTCCTGCTGCCGGAGGCGCGCGGGCACGGCCTCGGCGCGCAGGCGCAGCGGCAGCTCGTGCGCTACCTGTTCGCGCACACGCAGTTCAACCGCGTCGAGGCCAGCACCGAGGTCGGCAACCGGGCCGGCCAGCGTTCGCTGGAGAAGGCCGGGTTCACCCGCGAGGGGATCCTGCGCGGGTTCGATTTCCGCGACGGGCAGTGGCGCGATCACGTCCTCTACTCGGTGATCCGGTCCGATCTGCCGTCGTGAGCGTTCAGGCGATCGCTCCGGCCTCCTTCAGCGCCGCGACGCCCGCGTCGTCGTAACCCAGCTCCGCCAGCACCTCCGCGGTGTCCGAGCCCTTCTCGTGCGGTGCTTCCGGCGTGGCCGCGGGCGTCCGGTCGAACCGCGGCGCCGGAGCGGGCTGCACCGTGCCGCCGATGTCCACGAACGTCCCGCGCGCCGCGTTCTGCGGATGCCCGGCCGCTTCCCACGGCGACAGCACCGCGGTGAGGCACGCGTCGGTGCCTTCCGCCCGCGCGACCAGTTCGTCGCGCGTGAACCGGCCGACCGCCTCGGCCAGGATCTTGCGCAGCCGCGGCCACTGGCTCTGGTCGACGTGCATCGGCAGGTCTTCGTTCTCCAGCCCGAGCACCTTGACCAGGTCGCCCCAGAACCGCATCTCGATCGCGCCGACGGCGACGTACTTGCCGTCCGCGGTCTCGTAGGTGTCGTAGAACGGGGCGCCGCCGTCGAGGAGGTTCTCGCCGCGCTCCCCCGGCCACACGCCCGCCGCGCGCATCCCGTGCAGGCTCGTGGTCAACAGCGCCGCGCCTTCCACCATTGACGCGTCCACGACCTGGCCGCGTCCGGACGTCGTGCGCTCGTGCAGCGCGGCCAGCACGCCCATCGCGAGCATGAGGCCGCCTCCGCCGAAATCGCCGACCAGGTTGAGCGGCGGCACGGGGCGTTCGCCCGCGCGGCCGATCGGGTCGAGCGCACCGGCGACGCTGATGTAGTTGATGTCGTGCCCGGCCGCCGACGCGAGCGGACCGTCCTGGCCCCAGCCGGTCATCCGGCCGTAGACCAGCCGCGGATTGCGGGCGTGCACCTGCTCCGGGCCGATGCCCATCCGTTCCGCGACGCCCGGCCGGAAGCCTTCGATCAGCACGTCGGCGCGCTCGGCCAGCTTCAGCACGAGCTCGACGCCCTCGGGCGTTTTCGTGTTCACCCCGACCGACCGCCTGCCGCGGGCGAGCGGGTCGTTCGGGATGCCGAGCACGTCGGCGCCCGGGGTGGCGCGGTCGACGCGGATCACGTCGGCGCCGAGGTCGGCCAGGATCATGCAGGCGAACGGAGCCGGCGCCAGCCCGGCCAGCTCCACCACCCGCAGCCCGGCGAGCGGACCTTGTTTCACGGCGAAGTCCTTTCGCTGCAACGGATTTCAGAGCGTGCGGGAAATGATTTCCTTCATGATCTCGCTGGTGCCGCCGAAGATCCGCGAGATCCGCACGTCGGCCCAGGCGCGCGCGATCGGGTACTCGGTCATGTAGCCGTAGCCGCCGAACAGCTGCAGGCAGTCGTCCACGACCTTGTTCACCCGCTCGGTCGTCCACAGTTTCGCCATCGCCGCGCCCTGTACGTCGAGCTCGCCGCGCAGGTGCCGTTCGATGCACTGGTCGAGGAACGCGCGCGACACCGCGGCTTCCGTCGCCGCCTCGGCGAGCTTGAACTTCGTGTTCTGGAAGTTGAAGATCGGGCGGCCGAACGCGGTGCGTTCCTTGGTGTAGTCGATGGTCAGGTTCACCGCGGCTTCCAGCCCGGCCACCGCGGTCACCGCGATGATCAGCCGTTCCTGCGGCAGCTGCAGCATCAGCTGGATGAAGCCCTGCCCCTCGGCGTCGCCGAGCAGGTTCGCCGCGGGCACGCGGACGTCGTCGAAGAACAGCTCGGCGGTGTCCTGCCCCTTGAGCCCGACCTTGTCGAGCACGCGGCCGCGGCGGAAGCCCGGGGTGTCGGTCTCGACCACGATCAGCGAGACGCCCTGCGCGCCCGCGTCCGGGTCGGTCTTGCACGCGACCACGACGAGGTCGGAGTGGAAACCGTTGGTGATGAACGTTTTCGCGCCGTTGATCACGTAGTGGTCGCCGTCGCGGACCGCGCGGGTCTTGATGTTCTGAAGGTCTGAACCAGTGCCGGGCTCGGTCATCGCGACCGCGCCGACCATCTCGCCGGTGGCCATCTTCGGCAGCCACTCGCGCTTTTTCTCCTCCGACGCGTACGCCAGGATGTAGTGCGCGACGATTCCACTGTGGACGGTGACGCCCCACGCGCTGTCCCCGGCCCGGGCCTGCTCCTCGTACAGCACGGCCTCGTGCGCGAACGTGCCGCCGCCCCCGCCGTACTCCTCCGGGATCGACAGGCACAGCAGGCCGAGTTCGCCCGCCTTGGTCCAGATCTCCCGGTCGAGCTTCTTCTCCGCCGCCCAGCGCTCCTGGTTCGGCACGAATTCCTTCTGCAGGAACGACCGGGCGAGCTCCCGGAGGTCTTCGAGTTCGGTGGTGCTCCACGAGCTCTTCTGGATCTGCAACGGCACGGCTTGGCCTCCCGCGGACTGGAAAACATGACGCTTGGCAGGTAAGTTCTAGCCGGAATGTACATCCCATCCGTCCGGTACGTAAAGCAGGAGCCGCGATGACCGAGGTCGCCCGGGGACACCGCACCCAGGCCGAACGCCGCGAGCAGACGCGCACCGCACTGCTGGACGCGACGATCGATTGCCTGGTCGAGATCGGGTATTCGCGGGCGTCGGTGCAGGAGATCTGCACCCGGGCCGGTGTCTCGAAGGGCGCGGTGCAGCACTACTTCGCCACGAAGGCGGAGCTGATGGCGGCCGCGGTCGAGCACCTCACCACGAAGCTGCGCACCCAGCTCGCCGCCTCGCTCGGCTCGCTGCCGGGCGGAGCGTCCGGCGTCGCGGCGGCGATCGACCTGCTGTGGGAGGGCTATTCCGGCACGCTCTCCACCGCGGTCACCGAGCTGTGGGTCGCCGCCCGCACCGACCCGGAGCTGCGCGCCGCGATCCGGCCGGTCGACCGCGCACTGGGCCGGGCGACGCTGGAGCACATCAGCGACGTCGCGGGCGACCTGCCGAAAGAACGTGCGGAGATGCTGTTCTGGCTCACCGTGAACCTCACCCGCGGCCTCGCCCTGGACGCCGAACTGGGCGGCGACCCGCGCCGTCGCCGCCAGCTGCTCGAGGAGTGGAAGCGGATCGCCGTGCTGCTGTACTCGGGCGACTAGTGTCCATACCGCCGGTATGGTGTACTCGTCGGTAACACCCGGCCCCGCACGGAAGAAGGTGCGCTCGATGACGAGTACGACCCCGGCGAACCTCACCGGCCAGCCCCTGCCCGCAACCGTCGGCGGCGTAGCAGGCGCCCCGTCCGCGTCCCGCGCGGCCGCACTCGTAGCCCGCGTAACCGGCGGCGCCGACAACGCGCCGGTGCAGATGACCGCGCCTTTCACCGGCCAGCCGATCACCTCCCTCCCCCAGGCCGACGACGCCGAAGTACGCGCCGCCTTCGCCTCCGCCCGCGACGCGCAACGCGAGTGGGCAGCGTTGCCGGTGACCCGCCGTCAGCAGTTCCTCGTGCGACTGCACGACCTGGTCCTCGCGCGGCAAGCGGAAGTCCTCGACCTGGTCCAGGTCGAAGCAGGCAAGGCCCGGATCGACGCGTTCGACGAGGTCAGCGCCACCGTGCTGGTCGCGGCCTACTACGGCAAACACAGCGCGAAAATCCTCTCCCCGCGCCGCGCCCCCGGCGTCATCCCGGGCCTGACGCGAGCGGGCGAGCTGCGGCACCCCAAGGGCGTCGTCGGGATCATCTCGCCCTGGAACTACCCGCTGGCCCTGACCGCGATGGACGTCTTCCCCGCGCTCGTCGCCGGGAACGCAGTCGTGCAGAAACCGGACAACCAGACCGCGCTGTCCGCCCTGTGGCTGCAAGAGCTGGCGGAAGAGGCAGGTCTGCCCTCCGGCCTGTGGCAGATCGTGCTGGGCCGAGGCTCGCAAATCGGCAACGCCCTGCTGGAAGAATGCGACTACCTGTGCTTCACCGGCTCCACCCCGACCGGCAAGGACCTGGCAGGCCGCATCGCGCAACGGCTCACCAGCTATTCGCTGGAACTGGGCGGCAAGAACCCCATGATCGTCTTACCGGACGCAGACATCGCCAAAACCGCCGCCGGCGCCGTAACGGCGTGCTTCTCGTCGGCAGGCCAGCTGTGCGTGTCGGTGGAGCGGATCTACGTGCACGACAGCATCCGCGAGGAGTTCACCCGCGAATTCGTGGCCCGCACAGCAGCACTGCGCCTGGGCGGTTCACTGGACTACCACGCCGGAATGGGTTCGCTGACGTCGAAGAGCCAACTGGAAACCGTGACGGCCCACGTGGAAGACGCCCGAGCAAAAGGCGCCCGCGTACTGACCGGCGGACGCCCCCGCCCAGACCTGGGCCCGCTGTTCTACGAACCGACGGTCCTGACGGACGTACGCCCCGGAATGACCCCGTTCGCCTCGGAGACCTTCGGCCCAGTGGTGTCGATCTACGGATTCAGCGACGTCAACGACGCGATCGAACGAGCAAACGACACCCCCTTCGGTTTGAACGCAAGCGTCTGGACCAAAAGGGGCCGCGCAGGCTGGGAAGTAGGCGCCCGCCTGAAAGCAGGCACGGTCAACGTCAACGAGGGTTACGCAGCAACCTTCGGAACAGTAGGCGTCCCCATGGGCGGCATGAAGGAATCCGGCGCCGGCCGACGAAACGGCGCAGAGGGATTGCTGAAGTACACGGAAGCGCAGTCCATCGCAGTACAACGAGGCCTGGCCCTACGCCCGCCTAAGGGAGTGCCGGGCTCAGTGTGGGCGCGCTTCATGACCGTGAGCATGAAACTCCTGCGCCACCTACCCGGCCGCTAAGGGTTCGTGAGGGCCACCCTCATTGACTCTGATTCCTTCAGGGTTCCCCTCACGACCCGCCTCCGGTCGTGAGGGGCCCCTTCACGGACTTGGATTCCCTCAAGGAGTCCTTCACGGACCGCCCTCGCCGCAGCCCCGCCAGCGATGCGCCCCAATGCGGCATTGGGTGCATCCCACGCACCGAACGCCACATTGGGTGCATCCGACGCACCCAATGTGGCATTGGGGCGCTAGCCACCAACACCCACGAAACCGCAGCCGGTGCACCCGACGGTGGAGNTGGCATTGGGGCGCTAGCCACCAACACCCACGAAACCGCAGCCGGTGCACCCGACGGTGGAGCCACCAACCGCTCACCGCAGCCAGTGCACCCAACGATCAAGGCACCCAACCCCGCCCGCAGCCGATGCCCGCAACGATCGAACCACCAAGCCGCTCACCGCAGCCGATGCACACAACGATCAGCGCACCAGCCCTCAACCGCAGCCGATGCACACAACCATCGAGGCACCCAGCCCTCCCCCAACCCCGATACGAAGCTCCCCTGCGGTTCGGGGGTGCTTGTCAAGGCATCTTTCCCGCCTTGACAAGCACCCCCGAACCGTCAGCACAATCAAACTTCGGGGTGCCCCACGCAACCAAGGCAGGCAATGTCGCCGCCAGGCGACGAGCCGAAACTCACTCCGGCACAGTAAGCAACCCCCGGTCATAAGCAATAGCCACAGCCTCAGCCCGCCGGCTGGCCCCCAGCTTCGCCATCACCCGGGAAAGATGCACGCTCACCGTCTTCTCGCTGATGTACAACTCCTCCCCCACCTGCCGATTAGTCCGCCCCAGCGCCACCCGCTCCAGCACATCCCGCTCCCGGTCAGTCAACGGATTCACCTGCGCCCGAGCAACGGGAACGACCTCAACCCCAGCCAACTCGACCCGAGCCCGATGCGCCAATTCCCGCACCGCATCCCGCAACGGAACCGCATCCAGCTTCACCGCCACGGAATGCGCCGCCTCCAACGCCTCCGCGGCCCCCGGCTGTCCGGCGGCCAGTAACGCCTCCCCCTGCCGCCACCGGCAAACCGCCTGTTCGTAAACCGCCCCGTACGAATAGGCCTCGGCAGCCGCACCCCACAGCTCCGGATCGGCCGGGCCCTCCAGCCCGGACGCCGCGGCCTCCATCCGGGCCAGCCAAGCCCGCCCCTCCGGCCCGATAGTTCCGGACCGGGGATGCCCCTCGGCAGCACAACGCCGCCCGTGCTCCACCAGTCGCCGCCCCACAGCCACAAACCGATCGGCCGCGGCCGGATCCCCTTTGGCGCGGGCCTCCGCGGCCAACGCCGCCGCCGACGGAATCGCCAGCGCCACGATCCGGATCCCGCCGAGCAGCGCCGTCTCGACCTTCTCCAGCCAGGACACCAATTCGTCGGTGATCCGCAGCGCCTCGGCATGCTCCCCGCGCCAAGCGGCCAGCTCGATCGCCGCGTCGCCCGCCGACAAGGCGATCTGCGGATCCGCCATCCACTGCTGCCGCAATCCCGGCAACGCCTTGGCCGCGTCCGCGAATCGCCCGCGCCCCACCAGGAACAGGACCCAGTTGGCCAAGATCCGCGCAGCGACCGCACTGGACACGCCTCGCCGGGCGCGCCCCGCGGCGTCCTCCTTCGGCCAATCTCCGCTGAGATACCGCAAATACAGGAGCCGGGCACGCAGCTCCAGCCCGTACGCGCTCCAGGTCAGCCCGACCGCCTCCGCCCGCTCGACCCCACGGGCGGCGTGGGCGAGCGCCAGATCCATCTCCGCCTGGTCGTCGTAGCTGAGGGCGAGGAAGTACATCGCCCGGATCTCGACGTTCAACGCACCGGCGTTGTGCGCCTTGCGTTCGGCCTCGCACAACCGTTCGCGAGCCTCGACCGGATCGCCCGCGCCGTCCGCCAGCGTGCCCAGCGTGACCAGCGCCGACGCCTCCGCACCGACCGCCCCGACGGCACGTGCGTCGGCAACCGCGGTGTGCGCGCTGGCCAACGCCTCGTCCGGCTGGTCGAGCAGCCGCTGGAACCCGGCTCGCGACGCCAGCACCCAGGCCCGCGCCCCGCTCGGCTCCCGATCGGCGACCAGCTCCCAGGCCCGCTCGATCGCCCGGACCGCCTCGTCGAACGTGCCTTCCAGCGTGAGCAGCGTTTCGGCCAGCCGACGCCAGACCTTCGCCGCGTGCTCGGGCGACGCGTCCGGCTTGAGTGCTTCGGTCGCTGACCGCGCGTACGCGACCGCGCGCTCCGGCTCGCCTGAAGTGCCGGCGAAGTACGAGGCCTCGCTGAGCAGCTTCAGCTCATCCACGCCTTCCGGACGGTTCTCCGGAGCCACGGCGTCCCAAATGGACTGTGCTTGCTCGATATGCCGCAGGGCAGCGCCCGGCGCGCCGAGCTTTTCCGCTTCGTCGGCGGCACGCAGCAACGCGGACAAGGCAGTGTCGAAGTCCCGGCTCTCCAGACTGTGGAAGGCGAGCTTCGCGTCGTGGCCGCGCCCCTGCGGCATCGACTTGATCCGCGCGGCATACCCCGCGTGCATCCGCGTGCGCTCGCCGGGAAGCAGATCCGCGTAGACCGCCTCCTGCAGCAAGGCGTGCCGGAAGGTGTAGAAACCGCGCTCGATGACCAGGACGTGGTGTTGCACGGCTTCCCGCAGCGCCTCGTCCAGCTCCAGATCGCCGATGCCCGCGACTTGCGCGAGCGCGGCGTGCGACACCGATTCGTTGGCCACCGAGATGACCCGCAGCACCCGGCGCGTCTCGGCCGGGAAACGTTCGAGCCGGGCGAGGAGGACCTCGGCGAGCCCGGCGGGGAGATCTTGGCAGTCGGCGCCGGTGGCGAGGAGCTCCTCGACGAAGAACGGATTGCCCTCGGATCGTTTGGCGATGTCCGCGACGACGTCCGGTGACAGCGGTTCCTCCGCCAGCGCCGCGACGAACGCCCGCGCGTCAGCCGGTCCGAACGGGGCGAGCGAGAGCTGTTCCACGGTGTTCAGCCGGACCAGCTCGGACAGCAGGCCGCGCAGCGGATGCCTGCGGTGGACGTCCTCCTCGCGATAGCTGCCGACGACCAGCAGCCGCTGCGCGCGCAGGCGGCTGAGCAGGAAGGACAGCAGGTTGCGGGTGGAGGAGTCCGCCCAGTGCAGGTCTTCCAGCAGGACGACCACCGGCTGTTCCTGACCGACCTCGGTCAGGACGCCCAGCACCGCGTCGAACAGCTGGAGCTGGCCGAGGTCCTGCTCGGGCCGCACCCGGCGCCCGCCCTCGCGCTCCCCTTCCGAAACCTGCCCGTGGTCGCCGGTGGCCGCGGGCCGCGGATCGCCTTGCGGCAGCAGCATCCCGAGCGCGGACCGCGCCCGCACCGCAGCCGACACCGCGGGATCGGCCGACGACCCGAGCGGAGCCAGCGCCTCGGCGAACGGAAGGTAGGGCAGACCGCCGTCGCGCACGTCGATGCACCGGCCGGTGAGCACGAGCCCGCCGCAGCCCGCGACGTGCTCGCCGAGCGCGGTGAGCAGGCGGGTCTTGCCGACCCCGGCGTCGCCCGCGATCAGCACCGCACCTGCTTCTCCGCGTTCAGCGCGCGCGAAGGCCGCGCGCAGCCGCCGCATCTCCTGCGTGCGGGCGACGAGCGGAATACCGGAACCGAGACGAGGCACGAGATGCATTCTCACCTACACCCCCGACAGTTCCGACATGGATTTCCTCGTGGCGGCCGGTTCGGGCCGTGATCTCCGTCCAACGGGCGGCCCCGCCGCGTCGCCGGGGGCCGGTCCGGGCGGTGCTCCGGGGACGCATCGACGCGCGGGCCGCGGCACGTTTCCGGCGGGGACCCCGGTTGCCTCGCGGCGGTGCGCCCGGCACGCGATGCGGAAAGTCCGTGAAGGGCTCCTTGAGGGAATCTGATTCCC
>NZ_SDLS01000064.1:0-7635 GCF_004522315.1 Amycolatopsis sp. CFH S0740
CTACCTGGACTACAAGAACGTGAAGCCGGACTACGTCAAGGCCCTGTGGAACATCTTCAACTGGGCTGAGATCAGCAAGCGCTTCGACAACGCCGTCGCCGGCGGCAACGGCCTCCTGCTCGGCTGAGCCCGACGCACTGAAGGCACCGGAAACGGGGTCCGGCCCATGCGGCCGGGCCCCGTTTCGCGGGTTTCGGCGCAATTAGTCGCCCGGCTGGGGGAAATCGCTGCGACGAATGTCGGGAACTGCTGGTCGCCCGCGCATCCCGGCAGCCACCTGCACGGCCTGGATCCGGGTGCATCCGGACGTGCACGCTGCACGCCCGCCGAATGCGGATGCCGATTCGCGCGCACCGGTCGTCTGTGCGAGGACCACCTGATTCAGCGAGATTCGCTCGCATTCGGTGGGTTCTTTCCCCTGATCGAACAAGTGCCTGGACAGCGGCGGACCGGCGCGGCACCCTGGAAGCGCAACCATGTCGGGGGGCAGGGGGAGCACATGGCGTTGCGCATTCATTTCACCGACGACGATTTCGGCCGGACGAGGCGGCGCACCGGCCCCGATCCGCTGTGGGAACTGGTGCTGAGCCTCACCGCGCTGCAGAGCCGCCGCCCGGCGGGCGGGCTGCGGGTCTGGTCGGCTCGTGCCCGCAAGCAGCTTCGGCGGGAGGGGCTGCTTCCGCAACCCCGTCCGGCGCCGGCGCTGGAGTTCCGTAACCGGGCGGTGAAGGCGTTGCCCGCTGGCGGCGACGCGACGGTCCGCCGCACGGGAGTGCTGAGACCGGCGGAGCGGCGGCGGGAGATCGGTCCGGTCGCGGGGGACGGCGTCGTGCGCGTGGAGAAAACGAGGCTGCGGGCCGACCTTCAGACGTTCTTCGTGCACGGGGTCGCGCCGTCGTGGGTCGGGGAAGTGGCCGACGGGGCGCGCACGCTGCTCACGTCGTACATCCTCGCGCGGCAGACTCCGGCCGTCCATCCGGAACGGTCCGGTGCCGCGATCCCCTGGGAGGGCCCGGAATTCTCCGGCGAACCTCCTATGGATCGCAGTGTCTACTTCGGAGGCTTGCTCGTGATCCCGGCCTATTTCCGGGTCGTGGAACCGGATCCGGCGACCGGACCAGAACCGCCAGTGGTACTGGGCCGGTCCGCGATCACCGCGGGGGATGCCGCCCAGGACCCGCTGCCGGACCTGCTCGGCACGACCCGCGCCCGCGCGCTGCACGCGCTGACGATCCCGAGATCCACCGCCGAACTGGCCGGGGAGATCGGCGTGACACCGGTCGCGGCGAGCAAGCACGCGGGCGTCCTGCGCCGCGCGGGATTGGTGGAAAGCCAGCAGGACGGGAAGACCGTCCGGCACGCGGCGACGGCCACCGGACTCGCGTTGCTGAGCGCTTCCGGCGGGGAATGATGGGGCGCGCGGGGGAGAATTCCACGTACTAACGGAAGACAGCGGCAATAAACGACGTGTCAGCACGACCGGCGGCCGGTGCGGAATGGAACGCGTCTCGCCGATCCGGCTGCGGCGGTTGAGTTGCCTCAGTGTGGTGTTACCCACGAATGAGTGAAAAGAACGGGTGAAATCGGACATCGATCCCGGCTCGGATTGCCCGCGGCGGGCCTTTTTTCCTGCGACTTGGGCACATTTGTCCGCGAACCCTGCCGCGTTCCCGGTTTTCGCGGCATTCTCGGATCATGGCTTCTGGTTTCCGCGCGTCCGCGGCGCGCGGGCGCGTGTTCCTCCTTCCGGTCCTGGCCGCGGCGGTTGCGGTCTCGGCGCTGGCCGGGATCTGCCTGGGGCTGTGGATCCACCGGCAGGGCTCGGCGGCGATCGACCGCGCGCCGGGCCGGTCCGTCGTCGCCGCCGTGCAGCCCGGATCCGGCGCGCTGCGGGGGAGCGAGGGCGCCGCGATGCCCGACACCCGGCGCGTCACGTGGACCGCCCCGGACGGCGGCGCCGAGGAAGCGAACATCCCGCTGCGCTCCGACCCGGCGGCCCGCGGCCTGACCCGCATCCGCATGGACGCACGCGGCCAGCTCCGGGCCTCGTCGCCGGACCGCCTCGACGTCCTGTCGGTCTCGGTGATCACGACGGTCGCCTGGGAACTGGTCACCGCGATCGCGGGATTCGCGTTGTACCGCCGATTCGCCCGGGGGCGGGTCGCTGGCTGAGGCGTGGGCGGGAGTGGTGCGGCTGTCGTGGGTGCGGGGTTCGCGCTGCACCGGCGGGTTGGCGCGGGGGCGGGTCTCTGGCTGAGGAGTGAGCGCGGGCGGGGTTGCTGCCGGGTTCGGCTGCCAGCATGCGCGGGGCCGGTTCGGCCGGGGATTCGCGCTGTACCGCCGGTTGGCGCGGGGGAGGGTTGCTGGCTTAGAGGTGGGCGGGGCTGGTTCGGCCGTCGTGGGTAGCGGGTTCGCGCCGCACCCGCGGGTTGGCGTGGGGAGGGTCGCTGCATGGGGTGTGAGCGCGAGGCGGTGCGCTGCCAGCGTGCGCGGGGCCGGTTCGACCACCACCGGGGCGGGGTTCGCCTTGCCCGCCGGTCTGCCCGGCGCGTGTTGCTGCATGGGGTGTGAGCGCGGGCGTCGTGGGCGAAGGCTTCGCGCTGCACCACAAGCTTCGTACGAGAGCCTCAACGCCAATGGCAACGATAAAACCAGATGATCGCGAGCGGGATCGCCGTCGTGAGCACCGCGCCCACCGCGATCGGGGCGGCCGAGCCCATTCCGAAGCCGACCACCAGGGTGACCAGGCCGGTCAGGAACACGCTGAGCACGCCGAGCGCGGCCGCGGCGAAGGTGACCGCGGGCATGGGGCGGAACTTCTCGAACCGGCGGGCAAGGCGCGGATTTTCCTGGGCGAGGCATCGCTCGATCTCGTCCAGCTGGTGTTGTTCGTGGTCGCGCAGCGCCATCGTCCGCTCCGCCCGTCGACCTGGCCGGGACTTCTCCGCTGATTCTGCCACGAAATCCGGCCGGAATCCGGGGTCGAGTTCGATTCGACGCCCCGTGCGGGTGAGTCCGGGAAGCCGCGGAGCGGGGGCGGCCCGCCGCGTCCGGCAGCGGGCCGCCCGTGCGGGTCAGTCGCGGCGGCGGCCGCCCACGATGAGCCGGTAGCCGGTCAGGATGACCAGCGCGCCGAGCACCGCGAGACCCCACGTGCGCAGGTCGAAGAACGTCCCGAGCTGGGTGTGGAACAGCGTTTTGCCGATCCAGCCGCCCACGAACGCGCCTCCGATCCCGAGCAGGATGGTGATGATGCAGCCGCCCGGGTCCTTGCCCGGCATGAGGGCCTTCGCGATCACTCCGGCGATCAGGCCCAGCACGATCCAGCTGACAACGCCCACGTCGGTCCTCTCCTCGGTACGGCGGCGGCCTCTCGGGCCGCCCCTGGCCGGACCAGGATGGCATGGTCCGACCGGGTGGCGCGCGCCAGCGTCGGGGCTACTTTCCGTAGTACCGGCGAGGAGTCAGCGGCGGAGGGCGGTTTCCGTGTCCATGTGCGACAGCTTCGCCGGATTCCGCACCGCGTACAGGCCGGTGATCTTGCCGTCGTCGATGCGCAGCGTGAGCACCGTGTCGACCTCGCCGTCGAGCTTCAGCACCAGCGCCGGATGCCCGTTGACCTGCATCGGGCGCAGCGGCGCGGGGATCTGGGCGCTCCCGGCGGCCAGCAGCCGCGCGACCTTGTCCGCGCCGACGATCGGCCGCGGCACCGCCTGCTTGACGCCGCCGCCGTCGCCGAGGAAGACGACGTCCGGGGCGAGCAGGTCGAGCAGGCCTTGCAGGTCGCCGGTCTCGACGGCCTTCTTGAACGCGTCGAGCGCGCCGCGGGTTTCGGCGGGCGTGACGTCGCCGCGCGGGCGGCGGGCCGAGACGTGCGACCGCGCCCGGTGCCCGATCTGCCGTACCGCGGCCGGGGTTTTGCCGACGGCTTCGGCGATTTCGTCATAGGGCACGTCGAAGACCTCGCGCAGCACGAACACCGCGCGCTCGGTCGGCCGCAGCGTTTCGAGCACCAGCAGCATCGCCGTCGAGACGCTGTCGGCCAGTTCGACGTCCTCGGCGACGTCCGGCGCGGTGAGCAGCGGTTCGGGCAGCCAGGTGCCGACGTAGGACTCCTTGCGCCTGCCGAGCGTGCGCAGCCGGGTCAGCGCCTGGCGGGTGGTGATCCGGACCAGGTAGGCGCGGTGCTCGCGGATCTCCTCGAGGTCGACCCCCGCCCACTTCAGCCAGGTTTCCTGCAGCACGTCCTCGGCGTCGGCGGCCGAGCCGAGCATCTCGTAGGCCACGGTGAACAGCAGGTTCCGGTGGGCGAGGAAGGTCTCGGTGGCGAGGTCCGGGCTCGCTTCGCCGGGCGCTGTCATGGATGGCTCCTTCGCGTTCTGGGGTCGATCGCCCATAGGACGCCGGCCGCCGGGAGTTTGTGACACCAGCCCGGCGTGCGGTTCGGCGTCGTAGTCGAAGCGCCCCACGGGATGCGAGGGTAGCCGGGGCAGCGCTCGACCGAGAGGAGTTCGCGACGATGGCGGAACGGGGACCGGACTGGCTGCGGCGGACGTGGGACGAGGCCGCGCCGCGCTACGACCGCGACATCGCGTGGTTCGAACGGGCGCTGCTCGCCGACGGCCGCGAATGGGTGTGCGGGCAGGCTACGGGGGAGGTGCTGGAGGTCGCCGTCGGGACCGGTCGGAACCTGCCGTTGTACCCGCCGGACGTGCGGCTGACCGGGATCGACCTCAGCCCGTCGATGCTGGACCTCGCCCGTCGGCGCGCCGCCGAGACCGGCCGCGAGGCGACGCTCACCGAGGCGGACGCGCAGTCCCTTCCGTTCCCGGACAGCACGTTCGACACCGTCGTCTGCACGCTGGGCCTGTGCGGCGTCACGGACGAACGTGGTGCCATCGCGGAGATGCACCGGGTGCTGCGTCCGGGCGGCCGGTTGCTGCTGCTGGACCACGTCGGCAGCCATCGCCGCTTCGTTCTCGCTGGTCAGCGGCTGCTGGAGAAGCTGACCGTGTCCCGGCTGGGGGATTACCTGACCCGCCGGCCGCTGCCGTTGCTCGCCGCGGCCGGGTTCGCGGTGGAGCGGGCGGAGCGGAGCAAGGCCGGGATCGTCGAGCGGGTGGCGGCGCGGAAGACCGGCTAGTCCTGTACGGTCGTATTGTACGTTCGTATAGGAGGGGTGCGATGAGCGGCAAACTGGGGCAGATCGCGGTCGGCGTGCTGATGGTGGTCGTCGGCGCGGTGCTGTACTTCGTGTTCCACGACGTCGAGACGCCGGTGATCGGGCTGCGGCAGGCCGGCGTGGTCGTGGGAGTGATCGGGGTGCTTGAACTGGTCGCGGTCGCGTGGCGGGCGTCCCGGCAGTGAAGCGTGCCGCCCATGTGCTCGACGCGGTGCTGAATGTGTTGGCGGAGCAGGGAATCGGCGCGCTCAGTGTGCGGACGGTCGCCGCCGCGGCGGGCGTTTCCCCGGCTCAGGTGCAGTACTACTACCGCACGAAGAGCGACCTCGTGCGCGCCGGTTTCGAGTACGCGGGCGAGCAGTTCCTGGCGGAAATTGAAGCGGCGCAACCGGAATCGATCGCCGACTTCGTCGAGCTGTGGCTGCCGCTGGACGAACCGCGCGCCCGGCGGGCCCGGGTGTGGCTCGCGTACGCGGCGGCGGCGGTCGTGGATCCGGTGCTGCAGAAGGAAAACGCGAGCCTCGATCGCGAGCTGCGGCAGTGGTATGTCAATGCCGGGTTGTCCGAGGACGTCGCGGCGCAGGTGTTCGCCATGATCGACGGCGTGACGCTGCAGTGTCTCTCGCTGCCGATGGCGGACCGTCGGGCATTGGCGGACCGGACGGTCGGCGCGTTCCTCGCGGCGCTACCTGGCTGCATGTAACACGTGATACATTCAGCGCTGTGGCAGACGACAAGTGGCTGGTGCTGGTGGTTCGGGTGCCGTCCGGACCGTCGCGGCATCGGGTCGCCGTGTGGCGTGAGCTGCGGCGGGTAGGCGCGTTGTCGCTCGGGCAGGGCGCCTGGGCGGTGCCGGACGTGCCCGGGTTCGCCGGCGGCGTCGCGCGGGCCGTCGAGCTGGCCGAACGCGGCGACGGCGAGGTGATCACGCTCGACGCCGCGGAACGGGACGGTTCGCGCCTGGTGGAGCTGTTCACTGCCGAGCGGGAAGAGGAGTGGACGGAGTTCCTGGCCGACTGCGGGAAGTTCGACGCCGAGATCGACAAGGAAATCCGGATCGGCAAGTTCACGATGGCCGAACTGGAAGAGGAAGAGCAGAGCCTCGAGCGGTTGCGGCGCTGGCATCGGGACCTGAAGGCGCGGGACGTGTTCGGCGCGCCCTCGGCGGCGGAGGCCGAGCAGCAGCTGAAGCGGTGCGCCGAGCGGCTCGCGGACTACACCGAGCAGGTTTTCCAAGCCCTGCACCAGATGTGAGGGTTTCCGATGCGTTCTGCTGAGCTGCGTCCGCTGTACGCCGCCGGGTTCGTCACCGCGTTCGGCGCGCACAGCATCGCCGCCAGCCTCGGCGCGTACACGCACGGCGATTCCTTGCTGACCCTCGGATTGCTGCTCGCGGTCTACGACGGGGCCGAGGTCGTGCTGAAGCCGGTGTTCGGCTCGCTGGCCGACCGGATCGGGCCGCGGCCGGTCCTGCTCGGCGGATTGCTGGCGTTCGCGCTCGCGTCGGCGGCCTTTGTCGTCGCGGGAAACCCGGCGGCGGTCGGGCTGGCGCGATTCGGTCAAGGCGCGGCCGCGGCAGCCTTCTCGCCCGCGGCCGGGGCGCTCGTCGCGCGGTTGTCGCCGGCGAAACGGCAGGGGCGGGCGTTCGGCGGTTACGGCGCGTGGAAGAGCGTCGGGTACACGCTGGGGCCGTTGCTTGGCGGCGTGCTGATCACGCTGGGCGGATTCGCCTTGCTGTTCGGCACCCTGGCGGTGCTGGCTTTCGTTGTCGCCGGTTGGGCCGCGCTGGTGGTGCCCGCGCCGGAACCGTTGCCGCGACAGCGCCAGACCGTTGTCGACCTTGCCCGCCGGCTCGCTGAACCTGGCTTCCTGCGGCCGACCGCGGTGCTGGCCGGAACGACCGGGGCGCTCGCGGTGGGAATCGGATTCCTGCCGGTCACCGGGGCGGCGAGCGGACTCGGCACGGTGGCGACCGGCGCAGTGGTGTCGGTGCTGGCGTTGTGCTCCGCGCTGGTGCAGCCGTGGGCGGGCCGGCTCCGGGACGCTGGGCGGATCCCGGACGGATGGGGGATGGCCGGCGGGCTGCTGCTGACCGCCGCTGGGCTGGCGTTGGGCGCGTTCGTGCCGGGTGTCGTGGGAGTGGTGGTCGCGGCGGTGGCGATCGGCGTCGGGGTCGGGGTGGCCACGCCGATCGGGTTCGCGCATCTGGCCGGTTCCGCGCCGAAGGAACGGCTCGGGCAGACGATGGGGGCGGCCGAGGTCGGCCGGGAACTGGGCGACGCGGGCGGTCCGCTGCTGGTCGGCGCGATCGCGTCGGCGGCGACGCTGGGGGCGGGGTTCGGCGGGCTGGCTGTGGTGCTGGCGGTGATCGGACTGGTGGTGACTGGCTTCCGAAAGTCGTGAGGGGAACCCTCCGGGAATGAACTGCTCCCCGGAAGTTGGACTGGGAATCT
>NZ_SDLS01000065.1:0-3680 GCF_004522315.1 Amycolatopsis sp. CFH S0740
CTGAGACACACCTGTCCGTGAGGTCCTGAGACAGGACACGCGGTGTAGGCGAGGGATCCCCGCTCACGACCCTCCGCTGAGCCGGTTCCGCGCCCCGGACGGGTCGAAGTTCACCCGCCGGAGCGGTCCGGCCGCCAATAGCACCACCGCCACCGCGCTCAGCGCCGCGAGCACCAGCGCCGCCACGAACCGGGCCGGGACCGACGTCGCCGAGGACAGCACCGCGTACCCGCCGAGCACCACCGCGACCGGCCCGAACAGCGCGATCGCCGTCCGCACCGGCGGGATCCGGCTGCCGTCCGGACGCCGCGCCGAGACGACCGCCGCGCCCGCCGACACCACCGCGGCCACCAGCAGGCAGGCGCCCACGGTGTCGGAGAGCCGGTGCCAGCTGAGCGCGACGGTCGCCGCGGCCACCCAGGCGACGCCGGGCGCACCCACGGCGAGCACCCAGGTCCGGAACCGCGCGGGCAGCACCACGGCCAGTGCCAGCAGCACGGCGGTCGCCGCGCTCACGTGCCCGCTCGGGAAGCTGTTGTGGTGCGGAGCCCCGGCCGACCCCACGTCCGGCCGGTCCAGCAGGTAGATCTTGAGCAGCTGCGCGGCGGCCAGCGGCAGCAAGTACAGCACCAGCGCGGTCACGCCGAGCGCGAACCGCTTGCGCAGCACCGCGAGCGCCACGATGACGATCCCCGCCGCGCCGAACACCTCGACCCCGTCGATCCCGGCCAGCGGCCGCGCCCAGTCCACAGTGGACCGCGGAAGGCCCTGCGCGAAGCGGACGACCCCGTCCTCCGCGCGCTGCCCGGCCTCGGTCCGCACGAACAGCAGGTAGGCGACGACGAACGCGCCCGCGAACCCGATGGCCGCGGCGATCAGCACCGCGGTCCGCGAACGCCGAGGCGGGGCGAGCGCGTGGCGCGGCGCGGACAGGGGCACGGTCGGCGGATCAGGAGTCAGTACTGCCATGCCTTCGAGCCTGGCCGCGGGATTTCGAGATCTCGTCAGGGCCATGTCATGGTTTCGCTACAAGATCCGCCCGGCTCGCGCGAATCCGCGGGCATTCCGAATAATGGCCACCGTGGCTGTGGTGTTGGTGGTCGAGGACGACGCGTCCGTCAGAGAGGGCATGGAACTGGCGCTGCGCCGGCAAGGACACACCGTGCACACCGCGGCGACCGGCGAGGACGGCGTGGCGCAGCTGCGCGAACGCGCGCCGGACCTCGTGGTGCTCGACCTCATGCTGCCCGGCATCGACGGGTTCGAGACCTGCCGCCGGATCCGCGCGCTCGGCCAGGTGCCGATCATCATGCTCACCGCGCGCAGCGACGATTTCGACATCGTCGCCGGCCTCGAAGCGGGCGCGGACGACTACGTCGTGAAGCCGGTCGAACCGCGCGTGCTCGACGCCCGCATCCGCGCGGTGCTGCGCCGCACTGCCGCCGAACCCGGCGCCGCGGGCCCAGAACAGCACGGCGACCTGGTGATCGACCGCGCCGGGATGCTGGTGCGCAAACACGGCGAACACGTTTCGCTCACGCCGACCGAACTGAAGCTGCTGCTGGAGATCTCGCGCACGCCGGGCCAGGTGTACAGCCGCAGCCAGCTGCTGGCGTCGGTGTGGGGACACGATTATCTCGGCGATTCCCGCCTGGTCGACGCCTGCGTGCAGCGGCTGCGCGCGAAGATCGAGGACGTTCCGGCGCGGCCGGACCACGTGCAGACGGTGCGCGGCTTCGGCTACCGGTTCGGCCGCTCGTGAAACGGCTCCGGTCGTGGGTGTCCGGGCTGCGCCTGCGGCTGGTGCTGGCGTTCGCCGCGATGACGCTGGTCGGCGCGGGCGCGGCGGCGGGCGCGAGCTACGTGTCCGCGCGCAACACCATCCTGGCCGGCGTGCAGGACCCGGCGATGGTGCAGCTGCGCGACGAGGTCAGGACGTACCTGCCGCAGCTGACCCTGCCGCCCGACCAGCGCCAGCTCGACAACATGGCGAGCTCGCTCAAGGGCGTCACGACCGTGGTGTTCGGGTCGCTGCATTCGCGCGTCGGGCTGAACCCGGCGGAGATACCCGGCGGGCTGCGCACCGCGGTCGCGGGCGGGACCAGCATCCAGTTCCAGCGCGTCATCGAGGGCGGGCGCCCGGTCCTCTACATCGGGATGCCGCTGCTGCGCTACGGCGCGACGAAGGGCGAACACACCGGCATCGAGGTCTACAAGACGGTCCCGCTCGCCACCCAGCAGGCCGCGATCGAGCAGCTGGCGACGCGCGCGTGGGTCATGACCGCGCTGGCCTTGCCGGTCGCGGTCGCGCTGGCGCTGCTGGCCGCGCGGCAGGTGCTGCGCCCGGTGCGCGCGCTGAACTCCGCGGCGCGCAAACTCGGCGACGGGCAGCTCGACGTCCGCCTGCCCGCGAAGGGGTCCGACGAACTGGCCCAGCTGGTCACCACGTTCAACCACACCGCGGCGGAACTGGAACGCACCGTCGGCTCGCTGCGGGAGATGGAGGCCGATGCGCGCCGGTTCGTCGCGGACGTCTCGCACGAACTGCGCACCCCGCTGGCCGCGATGAACGTGGTCACCGACGTCCTAGACGAAGACGCCGACCAGCTGCCCGCGGACACCGCCGTCGCGGCGCGCCTGGTGTCCGCCGAAACGCGGCGGCTGACCCGGCTCGTGCAGGACCTGGTCGAGATCTCCCGCTTCGACGCCGGACGGGCCGAGCTGCGCGTCGAGGAGGTCGACCTGGCTGAGGCAGTGGCGAACAGCGTCGCCGCCCGCGGCTGGACCGACTCCGTCGCGGCCGACCTGCCGAGCGTCACCGTGCCCGCAGACCCGCGACGGCTCGACCTGGTCGTCGCCAACCTCGTCGGCAACGCCCTGCGCCACGGCGCGCCGCCGGTCGAGGTCCGGCTGAGCACCGACGACACGACCGTCTACCTCACTGTTACCGACCACGGCCCGGGCATCCCCGAGGAGGTGCTGCCGAAGGTGTTCGACCGCTTCGCGAAGGCCGACACCTCGCGCGCCCGGTCCGACGGCAGCGGCCTCGGCCTGTCGATCGCGCTGGAAAACGCCCGGCTGCACGGCGGCGACATCGAAGCTGCGAACACCGGCGACGGGGCGCGGTTCACGCTCCGGCTGCCCCGCACCGCGAAGGAGGAGCGATGAAACTTCTGCGGCTCTTCGTCGCTTTCGCTGCTGTCTTGGCCCTCGCCGGTTGCGGTATCCAGCCGACCGGAGTGATCCCTGCCGGCGACGCTCCCGGCGGCTTCCAGCTGGGCACGCCGCGTCCGCAGATCACGCTCTACTTCGTGTACGCGGGACAGCTCAGCCCGGTGCAACGTGCCTGGGCGAGGGACGCGACCCCCACGACGGTGCTGACGGAACTGTTCGGCGGCCCGACTCGTACGGAAGAACAAGAGGGCTTCTACTCGATGCTCTCGCCGGGCCGGCACGTCACGGTCGACACCTCGGCCCAGCCGGTGACCGTGACCGTCTCCGAATCGATGAAACTGCTGTACCCCGTCGGCCTGCAGCAGGTGGTCTGCACCGTGTCCGCGTCGCTGGCGGCGTCCGGGCAGCCGGTCGGCAAGGGGATCACCGTGGTCGCCTCGGACACCAAGCTCGAATCCCTGTACTGCAACTAGTGTCCTGCGTCGTAAATTCGTCGCTAGTTAGAC
>NZ_SDLS01000066.1:0-2976 GCF_004522315.1 Amycolatopsis sp. CFH S0740
AATCATCCGTGGCTTACACGGAAATCATGACAGAGCCCGTGCCGCCGCCTAGCTGCTGTCTCGCACCGACTCCTGTTTCGGCCTGAGCTTCCCCGACCCGCTCTTGCCCCTCCGGCGCTCGGGGCCTCCCAGCCCTCCGCCCGCGCCGATCCTCATTCGGCGTGGGCTTCCCTCATCCGCCATTGGCCACCGCTTGCCCCTCGCCCAACCGGCGCTCAGAACCTTCCAATCCCCGCATCGCGCCGATCCCAGCCGCCGATCACGCCCGGTCCGAAACGGCCCCGATTCGCCCACAGGCCACCGTGGGCTCGCCCCTCCGGCATCCGCCTCCTCCCGCTGCACCTACACCTCGCGCCAACGCCTCCCGCTGCTCCTCTGCCTCGCGCCAGTTCCTCCAGTCCTCCAGCCGAGCCCTTCGCACCCACCCCTGCCGCCATCGACATCCGCTGCCGTGATCCCCGACTCTCCCTCAACGGGCCGTCACCGACCGGCCCGCGCGGTACGTTCACCGGACCACCCCCGCGGTGGCGAGAAGGAGGCGAAGCCGGTGGAACTGAGGCAGGTCGAACACTTCCTGGCGGTAGTCCGGCACGGCAACTTCACCCGCGCCGCCCAGGACGTGCACGTCGTGCAGTCCGCGCTCAGCGCGTCCATCCGGAAGCTCGAAGCCGACCTCGGCGCGGAACTGTTCGACCGCACCACGCGCCGGGTCACCCTCACCCCCGCGGGCGAGGCCCTGCTGCCGCTGGCGCGCCAAATCGCCGCGGACGTCGACTCCGCCCGAGGCGAGGTAGCCGCCGTGACCGGCCTTGCGCGCGGCCGGGTGTCGATCGGGACCATCCAGACCCTGACCGTCATCGACCTGCCCGCGAAGCTGGGCGAATTCCGCGCCCGCTACCCGGGAATCCGGCTGCGCGTCCGGGAAGGCACCATCCCCGGGCTGACCGCCGCGGTGTCCGACGGCGAACTGGATCTGTCCTATGTGGGCGGTCCGCTGCCGGAGGAGCTGGCCGAATTCGCCAGCTGGCAGCAGAACTTGGTCCTGCTCACCCACCCCGGACACCGCCTGTCGCCGCGCCGCCGAGTCCGGCTCGCGGAACTGGATGGCGAACCTTTCGTAGATTTCACCGGCAGCGGCCTGCAAGCCCTGGTCGACCGAGCCTTCACCGAGGCCGGTGTCCGCCGCGATCAAGTCTGCGAGGCGACAAACGTCCCCCTGCTGATCGACCTGGTCGCGGCAGGCCTAGGCGTCACCGTGGTCCCGGAGCAGGTCGCCGCCCGGTCGGGATTGCCGTTCGCCCACCTCACCCAGCCAACGCTGTCCCGCACGATCTACCTGACCGGCCGCTCGGCAAACCTCACCAACCCGGCGGCACGGGCGCTGCTGGCCCACCTCCTCGCCTGACCCCGCGCACCGGCGCGAGCACCAACGCGAACCCCACCAGCCCCAACACCAGCGCGACAGTCGTCAACCCGGTAATCCCGGCAACGAACGCCAACGCGAACGCCCTGCCGCCGAACCGCCGCAGCAACCGGACAACATCCCGAGTAGCTCCGTCGACCTGCTCGACCTCGACTGCCAGGTTGACGGTGGCCACCGCGCCGACGTCAGTCGCAGACCCGGCGCTAACCGCCGCCTCGACGCTGGCCGCAGCCTCGACACCGACCATCGGATTGGCGCTGGGCACCCGGCGGTCGCTCGCCACCGGCTCACCGCAAGCCGACGGGTCGACGTTGGCCACCGAGTCGCCGTTGCCCGCAGGCTCGGCACTAGCCACCAATTCGACGTCGGCCGCACGCCCGGCGCTAGCTACCGATTCGGCACCGGCCGCAGACTCGGGGCCAGCCGCAGATTCGATCTCGGCCACAAACCCAGCTCCAGCCACCGACCCGATCTGGTACGCAAGCCCGGTGCCAGCCACCGACTCGACGTGCGCCGCGGGCTCAGGGCTCGCCACCGGCCCGACGCCGACTGCCGACTCGACCTGCGCCGCGGACTCGGGGCTCGCCGCCGGGCCGACGGCCGACACGTCACGCGTCGCCTCATTGACGCTGGCCGCCACGCAATCACCCGCCGCCGCGAGGGTGCCGTCCTCAGGCGCGCTCCCACGCTCGTCTGTCGCGCTGAGGGCAGCGTCGTCCGGTGCGATCCCGCGGGCGTCCACGTCACCCCAACCGGCTAGGCCAGGCTCGGTGTCGGCGGACCGGTCCGCCGACACGTCGCCGTCGAGGTGCCGGTCGTTTCGGCCGGAGTTCTCGGCGGAATCGCCAGGCGCAGATGTCATGCGCTGAGTATTGGCGTGCGTCGACCTCCCAGTCCAACACCTGTTTTCGCTGCGATTCAGCGATGAAATCGATCACTCGCGCGGAGGCTGATCGACGTGACAGTCGCCGTCGGCTCGACGGCACTCGGGTCAGGCAAAGACCACCTCCTCGCTTCCGACCAGCTTCACGCCTGCCGTGGACAGTTCCTCGTTCACGCGGGCGCTCTCCTCGGCGGCGGAGAGTTCGTCGTCATACGTGGCGTGGGCGTCTCGGACCAGCGTGACTTCATGACCTCGGTTGAGGGCGGCCAAGGCGGTGGCTCGGACGCAGAAGTCGCTCTGCATTCCGGCCACGACCAGCGGGGTCGACTTCGGCAGCAGGGAGCCCAACTGGGTGTCGGCGAAGGAGTCGGGTGTCTGTTTGTCGACTACGTGCTCGCCGGGGCGGACCTCGTGCACTAGTTCCCAGCCGGAGGTTCCGGGCACGTCGGGGTCGTCGCCGGTGCCGTTGTTCCGGATGTGCACCACCTGCGCGTCCGCGGCTCGCGCCCGTTCCAGGACATGCGTGATCGCGGCGGCGACTCGGTTGGCATCTGGTATGGGGGTGGGCGGGAGAAGCATGTTGTTCTGGACGTCGATGAGAAGCAGCGCGGGAGCCATGCCGGAAGCATCTTGGGATTGACCCGTTTTGACGGACAGGGTCGTTGAGGTG
>NZ_SDLS01000067.1:0-2831 GCF_004522315.1 Amycolatopsis sp. CFH S0740
CTCACCACCACCCACCCCATCGACACCCGAGAACTCCGCCGCTTCGCGGCGGACCGGCTTCCCGCCCACATGGTGCCGTCGGCGTTCGTGATCCTGGATTCGGTGCCGCTGAGCCCCAACGGCAAGCTCGATGCCGACGCGCTGCCCGCGCCCGCGCCGTCCGCGCCGGGCCGGCCGGCGCGCACCTTCCAGGAGGAGATCCTCACCGGCCTGTTCGCCGAGGTGCTCGGGCTGCCGCGGGTCGGCGTCGACGACGACTTCTTCGAACTGGGCGGCCACTCTCTGCTCGCCACCCGGCTCGTCAGCCGGGTGCGAAGCGTCTTCGACGCCGAGGTTCCGATCCGCGCCCTTTTCGACGCGCCGACGGTGGCCGCGTTCGGCCGAGTGCTGACCGGCGCGGGCCGCAGCCGCTGCCGGCTCGCCCCACGCCCCCGCCCGGAAGTGCTTCCGCTGTCGTACGCACAGCAGCGGCTGTGGTTCCTCAACCGGATGGACAACGCGGCGCCTGCCTACAACGTGTCGTTTTCCCTGAGGCTGCTCGGTCCGCTCGAAGCCGGAACGGTCGAGGCCGCCCTGAACGACGTGGTCGCCCGGCACGAGAGTCTGCGCACGATCTTCCCGGAGGTGGACGGCGACCCGCGGCAGCTAGTGCGGCCCGCGGACGAGGTCCACTCCGTGCTCACCCCGGACGCGGTGGCCGAGGGCGCACTCGCGGGTTACATCGCCGAGCACAGCCAGTACCCCTTCGACCTCACCGCCGAAGTCCCGTTCCGGGCCCGCCTCGCGGCCGTCGGGCCCGAAGAGCACGTACTGCTGCTCGTGTTCCACCACATCGCCAGCGACGGCTGGTCGATGACCCCGCTGCTGCGCGATCTCGCCGCCGCCTACCGCGCCCGCCGCGACGGCTCGGCCCCGGCCTGGACGCCGCTGCCCGTCCAGTACGCCGACTACACGTTGTGGCACCGTGAATTGCTCGGCGACCCGGCGGTGCCGGGCACGCTCGGCGCGGCCCAGCTCGGCTTCTGGCGCGAAACGCTCGCAGGGTTGCCGGCCACCCTGCGGCTTCCGTTCGACCGGCCGCGGCCCGCCGTCACCACCGGCCGCGGCGGCGTCGTCGGATTCCGGTTCGACACCGCCCTGCATGCCGGGATGATCGACCTGGCCCGTACCAGCGGGGCCAGCCTCTTCATGGTCGTCCAGGCGTCCCTCGCCGCCTTGCTCACCAAGCTGGGAGCGGGCGCCGACATCCCCATCGGAGCCCCGGTCGCCGGCCGTACCGACGACGCGCTGGACGAACTGGTCGGTTTCTTCGTCAACACCCTCGTGCTGCGCACCGACACCAGCGGAGACCCGTCACCGCGCCGGTTGCTTGCCCGAGTGCGCACCGCCGACCTCGCCGCGTTCAGCCACCAAGACCTGCCGTTCGAACAACTGGTCGCCGCGCTCAACCCGGAACGGTCGCTGGCGTGGCACCCGCTGTTCCAGGTCATCCTCACCCTCGACAACACACCCGACGCGGAACTTGACCTCGACGGATTGCGCACGACGATGGCCCCGGCCCTCGCGGACGTCGCGAAGTTCGACCTTTCGGTGCACCTCGCGGAAGAACGCGATGCCGACGGCCCCGCCGGCATCGCGGGGATGCTGGAGTTCAACGCCGACGTGTTCGACCGCGGCACGGCGGAGACGATCGTGACGCGGTGGCAACGGCTGCTCGCCTCCATGCTGGCGGACCCGGACCGTCCGCTCAGCAGGCACGACGTGCTCTCCCCCGGCGAGCGACGGAAACTCCTCAAGGAGGCCAACGACAACACCGCCGAGGTGCCGGACGCCACGGTCGTGGACCTGTTCGAACGCCAGGCCGGCACGACACCCGATCGGACGGCGGTCGTCACGGCGGCAGGGGACGCGGTCGGCTACCGGACCTTGGAGGCACGGGCGAACCGCCTGGCACGCCATCTCAGCGCCACGTACGGCGTCGGACCGGGCTCGGTCGTTGCCCTGGCCCTTCGGCACAGCGCGGAAGTGCCGGTCGCGGTCTTCGCCGTGCTGAAGACTGGCGCAAGCTACCTCCCGCTCGACCCGGACTCACCGGCCGTGCGGGTGCGGCACATGCTCGACGACGCCCGGCCGGACGTCGTCGTCAGTGTGAAGGACGTCCGCCTGCCCGGAACCGGAGTCGCGACCCTCCGGCTGGACGATGCGACGACGGCTTCCGAAGTGGCAGCGCGGAGCGACGCGCCGCTCGCGGTCCCGATCCACCCAGAAAGCCTCGCCTACCTCATCTTCACCAGCGGCACAACCGGCAGGCCAAAGGCCGCCGCCGTCACCCATCGCGGGCTGGCGACCTATCTCCACTGGTGCGGAAAGCGGTATCCGTCGCTGTCGGTCGCGGCGCCGTTGTACTCCTCGCTGGCATTCGACCTCACCGTCACCAGCCTGTTCGGCCCGCTGGTGTCCGGCGGCAGCGTGTACGTTGCCGACGTGCTGCACGGCGAGGCCGTCTCCGCCGCCGGGCCCCGGTTCCTCAAAGCCACCCCGAGCCACCTGCCGCTGCTGCTCGAGAACGGCGGCGCGTGGCCGGTGACCGGCGAGCTCGTGCTCGGCGGAGAGCCGTTGCGCGGCGCCGAGCTCGACCGCTGGCGGGCGCGCAACCCCGGAGCCATCGTGATCAACGAGTACGGGCCCACCGAAACCACAGTCGGCTGCATGGAATACCGCATCCCGCCGGGGGCGCCGATCGACCGCGGGGTGCTGACCCTCGGCCGGCTCGCCGACAACGTCCAGGGCTACGTGCTGGACGGGTTTCTGCAGCCGGTCCCGCCCGGCAC
>NZ_SDLS01000068.1:0-2822 GCF_004522315.1 Amycolatopsis sp. CFH S0740
GGTGTTCCCGAGTAGCAGCGAGCTCGTGGAATTTGCTGTGAATCTGCCGGGACCACCCGGTAAGCCTAAATACTTCCTGAAGACCGATAGCGGACGAGTACCGTGAGGGAAAGATGAAAAGTACCCCGGGAGGGGAGTGAAAGAGTACCTGAAACCGTGTGCCTACAAGCCGTCAGAGCTCACTTTGTTGAGTGATGGCGTGCCTTTTGAAGAATGAGCCTGCGAGTTAGTGCTGCGTGGCGAGGTTAACCCGGGTGGGGTAGCCGTAGCGAAAGCGAGTCTGAATAGGGCGATTGAGTCGCGTGGTCTAGACCCGAAGCGGAGTGATCTACCCATGGCCAGGGTGAAGCGACGGTAAGACGTCGTGGAGGCCCGAACCCACTTAGGTTGAAAACTGAGGGGATGAGCTGTGGGTAGGGGTGAAAGGCCAATCAAACTCCGTGATAGCTGGTTCTCCCCGAAATGCATTTAGGTGCAGCGTCGCGTGTTTCTTGCCGGGGGTAGAGCTACTGGATGGTCTAGGGGCCTTACCGGGTTACCGAAATCAACCAAACTCCGAATACCGGTTAGTGAGAGCGCGGCAGTGAGACGGCGGGGGATAAGCTTCGTCGTCGAGAGGGAAACAGCCCAGAACACCAGCTAAGGCCCCTAAGTGTGTGCTCAGTGGGAAAGGATGTGGGATTGCCCAGACAACCAGGAGGTTGGCTTAGAAGCAGCCACCCTTGAAAGAGTGCGTAATAGCTCACTGGTCAAGTGGTCCTGCGCCGACAATGTAGCGGGGCTTAAGCACACCGCCGAAGCTGTGTCATTCATGCATATACATCCGCCAGTCCTTCGGGGTTGGTGCAGTGGCACGGATGGGTAGGGGAGCGTCCTGCATCCAGGGAAGCGGCCGNACACAATACATCCGCAAGAGCTTTCGGGTTCTTGTGCAGTGGTGTGGATGGGTAGGGGAGCGTCCTGCATCCAGGGAAGCGGCCGCGGAAGCGAGTCGTGGAGGGTGCGGGAGTGAGAATGCAGGCATGAGTAGCGAATGCAGAGTGAGAAACTCTGCCGCCGGATGACCAAGGGTTCCTGGGCCAGGCTAATCCGCCCAGGGTAAGTCGGGACCTAAGGCGAGGCCGACAGGCGTAGTCGATGGACAACGGGTTGATATTCCCGTACCCGAGCATGTGCGCCCATGGCGAGGCGGTTGACACTAACCACCCGAAGCCGCGGTTGAAGTCTTCGGACGGATTCCGTGTGTGGAGCGTGGGACCTGATTCCGTAGTAGTCAAGCGATGGGGTGACGCAGGAAGGTAGCTCCGCCAGGCGATGGTTGTCCTGGTGTAAGCGTGTAGGCCGTCATGTAGGCAAATCCGCATGGCAACAGGCTGAGACGTGATGCGTAGCCGTTTGAGGCGAAGTGGGTGATCCTATGCTGTCGAGAAAAGCCTCTAGTGAGTGCATGCACGGCCCGTACCCCAAACCAACACAGGTGGTCAGGTAGAGAATACCAAGGCGATCGGGTGAACTGTGGTTAAGGAACTCGGCAAAATGCCCCCGTAACTTCGGGAGAAGGGGGGCCAAGCATCTTGAAGTCCCTTGCGGACGGAGGGGTGGTTGGCCGCAGAGACCAGCGGAAAGCGACTGTTTACTAAAAACACAGGTCCATGCGAAGTCGCAAGACGATGTATATGGACTGACGCCTGCCCGGTGCTGGAACGTTAAGAGGACCGGTTAACTCACTTTGTGGGTGAAGCTGAGAATTTAAGCGCCAGTAAACGGCGGTGGNNNGTAACTATAACCATCCTAAGGTAGCGAAATTCCTTGTCGGGTAAGTTCCGACCTGCACGAATGGCGTAACGACTTTCCGGCTGTCTCGACCACAGGCCCGGCGAAATTGCATTACGAGTAAAGATGCTCGTTACGCGCGGCAGGACGGAAAGACCCCGGGACCTTTACTATAGTTTGGTATTGGTTTTCGGTTCGGCTTGTGTAGGATAGGTGGGAGACTGTGAAGCGCTCACGCTAGTGGGTGTGGAGTCGTTGTTGAAATACCACTCTGGTCGGATTGGGAATCTGAACCTCGGACCATGATCTGGTTCAGGGACAGTGCCTGATGGGTAGTTTAACTGGGGCGGTTGCCTCCTAAAGGGTAACGGAGGCGCCCAAAGGTTCCCTCAGCCTGGTTGGCAATCAGGTGTCGAGTGCAAGTGCACAAGGGAGCTTGACTGTGAGACAGACATGTCGAGCAGGGACGAAAGTCGGGACTAGTGATCCGGCACCTCCTGGTGGAAGGGGTGTCGCTCAACGGATAAAAGGTACCCCGGGGATAACAGGCTGATCTTGCCCAAGAGTCCATATCGACGGCATGGTTTGGCACCTCGATGTCGGCTCGTCGCATCCTGGGGCCGGAGTAGGTCCCAAGGGTTGGGCTGTTCGCCCATTAAAGCGGCACGCGAGCTGGGTTTAGAACGTCGTGAGACAGTTCGGTCCCTATCCGCCGCGCGCGCAGGATACTTGAGGAAGGCTGTCCCTAGTACGAGAGGACCGGGACGGACGGACCTCTGGTGTGCCAGTTGTCACGCCAGTGGCATGGCTGGTTGGCTATGTTCGGAAGGGATAACCGCTGAAGGCATCTAAGCGGGAAGCCTGTTCCAAGATGAGGTATCCCACCCCTTTGTGGGTTAAGGCCCCCAAGAGACGATTGGGTTGATAGGCCAGAAATGGAAGCACAGTAATGTGTTGTCGAGTTGACTGGTACTAATAGGCCGAGGACTTGCCCACGAAGATGTTACGCATCCACTCTACGGTTCTGAAACACCACACCGGTCACCCCT
>NZ_SDLS01000069.1:0-1638 GCF_004522315.1 Amycolatopsis sp. CFH S0740
GTCCGTGAAGACATCCCTGGGTTTTGTTTGTCAAGCGGCGGTGTGGTTTTGTCTGGTGTGGTCGGTGTTGTGGTGGGGCCAGGCGGTTGCCTCGTCGTAGTGGGTGTGGGTTTTGAGGCATCCGTGGAGGATGCCGACGAGGCGGTTGGCGAGTTGGCGCAGCGCGGCTTGGTGGCCGGTGCCGCGGGCCCGGAGCGCGTCGTAGCAGGCGCGTGCTCCGGGTGAGGCCCGCAGGGCCGATTGCGCTTGCCGGGTCAGGGCGTCGAGGAGGCGTTCGTTGTGCACGAACCGGGCCCGGACGGTGGTTTTACGGCCTGAAGCGATGGTCAGCGGACTGGTTCCGGCGTAGTTTTTGCGGGCTTTCGCGCTGGCGTAGCGGCCGGGGTCGTCCCCGAATTCGGCGAGCACCCTGGCGGCGAGGATCTGCCCGAGCCCGGGAAGGGACGCGTAGATCCCGGCGTCAGGGTGCCGGCCAAAATGGGCTTTCACCTCGGTTTCCAGGGTGTCGATCTCGCCGGTCAGGGCGGTGATCACGGCGATCAGCGACCGGGTGACCGCTGCCTGGGCCGCGGTCAGGGCCGGGCCGCGGCCCAGCGCCGGGGCGCGCAGCGCGGCCTGGATCCCGGCGGTCTTGCCCTCGGCATCGCGCCGGCGGGCCCGCCGGAGCGCGGCGGNCGCGGTCAGGGCCGGGCCGCGGCCCAGCGCCGGGGCGCGCAGCGCGGCCTGGATCCCGGCGGTCTTGCCCTCGGCATCGCGCCGGCGGGCCCGCCGGAGCGCGGCGGCGATCTGCGCCCGGGACAACCGGGCCGCGCGGCCGGGGTCGGGGGCCTTCGCGAGCAGTTCCAGCGCCTCGGGCGCGGTCAGGTCCCCGAACGCCTCGAGCGCGGCGGGGAAATAGTCCCGCAGCGCGGCCCGCAGCCGCAGCACATGCCGTGTCCTGTCCCGGATCAGCGCCTGATGCGCCCGGGCCAGCGCCTGCACCCCGTCGGCGAGGTCGCTGTCCCCGGCGACCTCGCGCAACTGGTGCGCGTCAGTGCGGACCAGGTCGGCCAGCACATGCGCGTCCCCGGCGTCGCTCTTCGCGCCCGACACGCCCAGCCGGTCCCGGGCCCGCGCCGACTGCCGCGGGTTGACCGCGAACACCCGATACCCCGCCGCGACCAGCGCCGCCACCCACGGGCCGCGGTCGGTCTCGATCCCGATCAGCACCTGATCGGGCCCGGCGTCCTCGGGCAGGAACCGCGCGAGCAGCCCGTGCAGCCGGGCGATGCCCTCAACCCCTTCCGGCAGCCGGGCCCTGCCCAGCCGCCGCCCCGCCTGGTCCTGGACCTCCACATCATGATGATCAGACGCCCAGTCGTCACCCGCGAACAACACCACGCCGCACACGCTCCCGCCCTGATTCTCGGTCCGGACCACGACCGGCAGCCACGCGGAAGAAGATCAACGGCCTAATGGTCGAGTGCTCACACCGCACAGGCGGGCACGACATCCCTTCAGTGATCAACCTCTTCCGCCACCGGCAAGGGGCACGGTCTTCACGAAGGACTCCCGCGATCCAGGCTCCACGAGTGCTCACCCCGCCAGCAGCCACCACATCCAAGCCTGCCAAACCAGACCCGAACACAACCCATTAGG